>NZ_JAPX01000053.1:0-1560 GCF_000524355.1 Veillonella sp. ICM51a | reverse complement strand
ACGTAAGTTTAATAGTATGGAGAGTTTTCTAAAAGCACATAGTCGATATGCTAATAGATATAATAACATTGCACAAAAAGTCTTAAACTTTAAATCACCAAACCAAGTTATAACAGAGTACTTTATGAATCAAAAGGCATAAGTATTTGTCACAAATGTTTGATTACTCTAGAGCAATAGAACCTATTTAAATATTTTTTAGTTTAATCAGATTGCATTGCATATTATAATGAGGCTTTATACCTACTTAACGACTTTGAACAAGATTATATGAACAAATAAAGATTTTTCTTTTGCAAGACTCTATAAGTATTACGTTATATGGAGTAATTATGGAAATATATAAGTCTATGAAATTTGAGTTTAATCAATTGTCTTTTAGAGTTCGTTTGATACTAATCGTACATTAGAGAAGCATTGTAAATATTACGAGTGTTTATAATGAGAAGATGGAGTCTAATAAAATATATGCATATAGGTTTATTAAAAGAAATTGGTCCCAAATTATTAAAATATCTGCTTAGTGGCATTGCTGCAGCCTTTATACTAATCGTAATTGTCGGCATCACTACTCGATATTATCATTATAATGACAACTCTTCTGCATTAATCAGATATGGATATTCTCTCTACAAAGAGGATTTGATCGATGAGATAAACTGGACTCGCGTTGGTGATAAGTTTATGGTGAAGAATTCTGACTATACTGACTTTAAGGCAAAGTATAATCAGAGTAGATTCTTAGATGATATAAATGATAATAAGGACAAAATTAGTGAAGGTCTTAATACCAATAGCATTAGAGTCCAGTTGAAAGAAGACTTTATACGAATTAAATATAAAATGGTGGATTGATAAAGATGGTTTTCGATAGGGTTGTTATTAATAAATTAAAAATAATTATATTTGTAGTAGGAATAATCATAGGCTCATTTAGTGGTGCTCTTGTATTAGAGAAAATAGATAATACATTGGAATCCATTTATTCTGGTAGACAAGCTCTTATTTGGAATGAATATAAAAGTTTTGATCATCGTGAGCATTTTACTATCAATGCCATCTATCCTTTTAAATATGAAATTGGTAGTGTTAGACCTTATTTTATTGTTGATGTATTGAGTGATAGTAATATGGATACAATAGAAAAATCTTTAGCTTTAAATGGATGGCAGAAAATAGAGGCTAATACATTTCAAAAAGAAACTAGTGGAGAAGTATTAAAATTATCTGTAGAACCTATTAACATGAATGAATATATGATTGTATATTTGTAAATGATACTCTAAGAATGTACAAAAATGATGATATAAGAATGTACAATTTTAATTGTATCACCGATACTATAGTTGAGGTGATAACAACATGCAATACGTATACGCTATTAACAGTTCATTTACTGTAACATCATTATTAGACTTACCATTATTAAGAGACATTCTGGAGGGTTGCAATTTGAAACCTAATTATAGTTTACTAGGTCGTGAATTAGGCTATGATAGACGCACCATAAAATCTCATTATGAAAATGGAACGCCTGATCCACATCGTCATAAACCATCT
>NZ_JAPX01000052.1:0-12555 GCF_000524355.1 Veillonella sp. ICM51a | reverse complement strand
GAAAAATAGAACAGGCGTGTACTAATTTAAAATAGGTATGTGTATAGAGTGTTCCGAAAAATAGAACAGGCGTGTACTAATTTAAAATAGGTATGTGTATAGAGTGTTCCGAAAAATAGAACAGGCGTGTACTAATTTAAAATAGGTATGTGTATAGGGTGTTCTGAAAAATAGAACAAGGGTGTTCTGAAAAATAGAACAGGCGTGTACTAATTCGAAATAGGTATGTGTATATAGTGTTGTGAAAAAAAGAACAGGCGTGTAGTAATTCGAAATAGGTATGTGTATAGGGTGTTCCGGAAAATAGAACAGGCGTGTACTAATTCAAAATAGGTATGTGTATAGGGTGTTCTGAAAAATAGAACAGGCGTGTACTAATTCAAAATAGGTATGTGTATAGGGTGTTAGGTATGTGTATAGGGTGTTCCGGAAAATAGAACAGGCGTGTACTAATTCAAAAAAGGTATGTGTATAGGGTGTTCTGAAAAATAGAACAGGCCTGTTCTATTTCAAAAGGGGTGTATGTATGTTGCTCTAAAATAGTAGATTCTGTATTCCCCTCTAAGGGAAGGTGCGCGCAATCTGTTTCAATAAAAAAACAGGTATTTACTTGTTTGTTTTTAGCGATGCGAAACCGATAGGATGATCTTTGAATGCAATATAATTTGTTTGACGTTTTCATAGTTACAGTAGAATGAGGAAAGGGCCATGATTTTGCAGCGACTTTGGCCCTGCGGAGGCCGCAGGCCGTAGTCAGACCCGGCCGGTGGAGCGAAAAATTATGGCCCTTTCCTCATTACTAAATTATGAAAATGTTGGCAGCAAACAAATTATATATTCAAAAATAGTGTGATATCGGTTTCGCACATATTAAAAATGCTAAGAAAACACCTGTTTTTTATTGACAGATTTGCATTTTCCCTCTATAATTACCCTGTTATGGTATAAGTAAAACAAATATATAACGAGGAGGTGTTTTACTAATGAAACGTACATATCAACCAAATACTCTTTGGAGAAAACGTACCCATGGTTTCCGTGAACGCATGAAAACTATCGGTGGCCGTCTCGTATTAAAAAGAAGACGTGCTAAAGGCAGAAAACGCTTATCTGCATAATATAATGGCTCAGCAAGAGCTTTCAGAAAACTTGGCGCTCTTGCCAAGTTTTTCTATTCTATAGGACTCGGACGATACAATGGATTACCGCTTAGATAAAACGAGACGTATTATAAACAATAATGAATATCGCCTTGTGTATAAGCATGGTAAGTACGAGGTAGGACGCCTATGTGTGTTATATCGTATGCCTGTAGCGAAGCAAAAGACTCGCATCGGATTTGTGACGGGTAAAAAGGTGGGTTGTGCGGTTGAACGCAATCGAGCACGTCGCCTTATGAAAGAGGTGTATCGCCTCAATCAGCATCAAATTCGCGAAGGATATCATATTGTTATCGTTGGACGTGGCCCTCTGAAGGACGTAACCTATGAACGAGCGGAAAAGGAAATACTGTACTTATTGCGTAAAAGCAAGCTCTTAGTATAATCCTATATAGGACCACAAGCATGGACAGCGCTATGCTTTGGTCCTATTCGCGTATTATGAGGTATATGGATTTGGTGGAAATGTCTTAGATACATACGCTAATCCAATCATGGTGAATTCTATGAAAAATACATGTATAACTGTATTAAATCTTATAAAACGAGGGGTTACCTTTGTTTTATGGCTCGTTATTCGCTTCTATCAGATTGCCATTTCCCCTCTCAAACCGGGATGTTGCCGATATTATCCCACTTGTTCCGCATATACACTGCAGGCCATTGAAAAATATGGTCCTTTGAAAGGTAGCTGGCTTGGGCTAAAACGCATTTTGCGTTGTCATCCATTCCACAAGGGCGGGTATGATCCCGTTCCTTAATTTGGTATTGGTGAAAGATAAGACTAGTACAACTTTCACAATTGACATTAGTTTGAGTGAGCATAGTTTTGGAAATACCTGAGCATCTGTATGGATGAAATTTAGACCATACCATAACGATATATGGATGCGCGAAGGAACCCAATTTTGACCTGCACTCGAAGGAGAAACAATGGAAATTTTTAACTATTTAGTTGAATTTATGCGCACACTTGTGACATATGCTTTCAACTTCACTGACATGGTCGGCTTCCCAAGCTATGGGGTGGCTATTATCATCATTACTGTCATTATTAAAGCGATTTTAGCGCCGTTGACAGTAAAACAAATTAAATCTATGAAAGCAATGCAAGAGTTACAACCTCGCATGAAAGAGCTTCAAGAAAAATACAAAAACGACCCTCAACGTTTACAAGCTGAGATGGGCGCTATGTACAAAGAAATGGGCGTAAACCCATTGGCTGGCTGCTTGCCTTTATTAGTGCAAATGCCGTTCTTGATTGCTATTTTCTACGCATTGCAAGGATATCCTTACAATCCTGAATTCGAACATTTCTTATGGCTTCCTAGCCTTGGCGAAGCAGATCCATACTACATTTTGCCAGTATTGAGTGCTTTGTCCACATGGCTTATGTCCCGACAAACTGGTATGGGTGCTAGTGGTGCCGCTGCACAACAACAAAAGATTATGCAAATCTTTATGCCATTGTTCATCGGTTATATTTCCTTGAACTTCCCATCTGGTCTTGTTATTTACTGGATTGTATCCAATGTGTTCCAATTGGTGCAACAACATTTCATTTACAAAGGCTTAGAAGCTAATAAATAGGAGGCACTATGGAATTTATCGATGTATCTGCTAAAACGATTGAAGATGCCATCGCTAAAGGGGTTGCAGAACTTTCTATAGATGGCCGTGAATTGGTAGAAACAAAGGTTATTGAACAACCTTCTAATGGTTTTTTAGGTATTGGCCGTAAACCAGCTGTGGTTCGTTTGTTCTATACAACGGTATCAGCTGCGGCTACGGAAGAAGAAAAAGAAGTCATCGCTGAGACTTCTGATGCTGTGTCGGATGTGCCTGTTGCGACTAATGAACGCGATGTGGCTGAATCTGTTGATGATTCACCGGTATCTGTGAAAGCTAAACAAGAGCTTTCAAAAGAAACACAACAAATCATCGCTGAAAAAGGTAAGGAATTCCTTGAAAAGATGTTCGGTCAAATGGGCCTTATCGTGATGATTGAAAAGATGTTTACCAGTGATAAAATCACGTTCCAAGTACATGGTGAAGACCTTGGTATCTTGATTGGTAAACACGGTCAAACCCTTGATGCTATCCAATATTTAACGAATTTGGTGGCTCACAAAGAGGTGTCTGGCCATTGTCACATCGTGGTGGATGTGGAAAATTACCGTGCTCGTCGTGAAGAAACGTTGATCAATCTTGCAAAACGCCTTGCAGCTAAGGTAAAACGTAACCGTCAAAAGGTTTCCTTAGAACCTATGAATGCATTTGAACGCAAAATCATTCATACGGCGTTGCATGATGATAAACACATCGTCACAGAATCCGCTGGTGATGAACCATTCCGTCACATTGTGATTTCATATAAGAAATAATGATAGTAATGCCTGTATTCCGAGAACCTCCACCGGCCGGGTCTGACTCCGGCCTACGGCCTTCGCAGGGCCAAAGTCGGTTTCGGAATACTGGCATCACTTTTCTAATTTCTAATATAGGTACGGTGGAGGTTTTGGAACACCATCGTTATCGCAATCAATAAGTTATGGTGAAAGCTAACTTAAGGTAATCTTCGCATGGGTAAGATTGGTTTAGTTTAACTTTCACAGGCGAAGAAATTAAAGAGATTCGAAGTACGGAGATTTTTATGTATATAGATGATACAATAGCGGCCATTGCGACGCCGCCCGGCATCGGCGGGGTTGGTATTATTCGGGTCAGCGGCAAGGATAGTTTTCCTATTGTAAATAGCCTGTTCAAGAGCGCTGGCACCGTGCCGTTGATGGAACGCCAAAATAGAACGATTCAATACGGGACTATTGTGGATCCAGCGACGAACAAGACCATCGACGAGGTTCTTGTGTTATTAATGAAAGGCCCTCATTCTTATACCGCAGAAGACGTGGTAGAAATTCAGTGTCATGGCGGTATTGTACCGGTTCGACAAATCTTGAAATTACTCGTCAATCACGATGTACGCATGGCAGAGGCCGGCGAATTTACGAAGCGTGCCTTTATGAACGGACGTATCGACCTCACTCAAGCGGAGGCGATCATTGATATTATTGAAGCAAAAACAGAGGACTCCCTCTCTCTCGCTGTATCGCAGCTGGACGGCACAGTTTCGTCCTTTGTAAAAGATGTGCGTGAACAGCTTATCGCCATGATTGCTCATTTAGAGGTAACTATCGACTATCCAGAAGAGGATATCGAGGATGTAACGAGCCAAGAGGTTCGCGATCAATTACAGCCTATTTTGAAAGCTATGGATGAACTCTTGTCCACAGCGAACACAGGTCGTCTTATTCGCGATGGTATTACGACGGTTATTGTAGGCCGTCCAAATGCAGGTAAATCGAGCCTTATGAACGCTCTCTTGCGCGAAAACCGCGCTATTGTAACGGATATTCCGGGGACGACGCGGGATAGTATTGAAGAATATATGACTGTAGAAGGCATTTCATTGCGCCTCATCGATACGGCAGGTATTCGAGACACACAAGATACGGTGGAAGCCCTCGGCGTGGAGCGTGCTCGTGATTATATTAACAAAGCAGATATCGTACTCTGTGTTATCGATGGGTCTACTCCATTAACCTCTGAAGAAATCGAAATTTTGACCTCTGTGAGCGGTTTGAATACCATCGTACTCCTTAATAAGTCCGATGTGGCACAAGTCGTTACAGACGAAAATATTAAAGAACACGGGACTTTTACAGCTATCGAACGTATCAGTGCCAAAGACGGCGAAGGATCTGCAGTTCTCTCTAAATGGGTGCAAGAACTCGTCTATGGCGGTCGCGTAAAACAAGACAACAGCGCCATGATCAGTAACGTGCGCCACATCAGCCTCATGGAACAAGCAAAGGCTCAGGTAGAACAAGCCCTCTCCTCCATCGATATGGGCATGCCGGTGGACTTTGTAGCGACCGATTTGCGCAGCGCTTGGGAACTACTAGGCGACATCACGGGCGATACAATTCGTGAAAGCATGATAGATGAATTATTTAGTAGATTTTGTCTCGGTAAGTAATGTAGATATGGAATGATGGCTTTCAAAAAACGACTTTGGCCCTGCGAAGGCCGTAGGCCGAAGTCAGACCCGGCCGGTGGAGTTTTTTGGAAGTTATCATTCCATATACATTTCAAAATAAGTAATAAATATAAGGAATTCAATAGATATGTATACTGTAGATAATTATGATGTCATTGTCATCGGTGGCGGTCATGCTGGTTGTGAGGCGGCCCTCGCCTGCGCCCGCATGGGTCATCGCACGTTGATGGCGACCATCAGTTTGGATAATATTGCACTTATGCCGTGCAACCCTGCCGTTGGTGGCCCTGGTAAAAGTCATCTTGTGTATGAGCTCGATGCATTGGGCGGTCAAATGGGTATCAATGCGGATGCTACGGCCATTCAAATGCGTATGCTCAACATGGGTAAAGGCCCTGCCGTGCATTCCTTGCGCTGCCAATCGGATAAAATTAAATACCAACATTTGATGAAACATACCTTGGAAAATACGGATAATCTCAATGTTAAGCAAATCATGGTTACGGAGCTCAAGGTTGAGGATGGTAAGGTAACGGGCATCGTTACTGAGCTTGGCGAATTCTATGGCGCTAAGGCAGTCATTCTTTGTACAGGGACCTATTTGAAAGGTAAAATCCTCATCGGTGATATCGACTATGTAGGTGGCCCAAATGGGCAACGGGTAGCGGAACAATTTTCTCAATCCCTACTAGATAATGGCGTTGAATTGATGCGCTTTAAGACTGGCACGCCAGCCCGCGTAGATAAACGGACGCTTAATATTGAAAATATGGCCGTTCAAGAAGGCGATGCACATCATCATGCCTTTTCCTTTATGGACGAATGGATTAACCGCAACGAAGATGTGTGCTGGTTGACGTATACGAATAAGGAAACGCATGAGATTATTAAAAGCAATATTCATCGTGCTCCTATGTACAGCGGTAAAATTGAAGGTGTTGGCCCGCGCTACTGCCCTTCCATCGAAGATAAGGTGGTGCGCTTTGCCGATAAAGAACGCCATCAATTATTCGTAGAACCAGAAGGAACGGGTACAAATGAAATGTATGTACAAGGCATGAGTACATCCCTTCCTATGGACGTACAATACGCATTCCTTCGCACCATTCCTGGTCTTGAAAACGTCGAAATCATGCGCCCTGCCTATGCTATTGAATACGATTGTTTGAACCCAACACAATTAACACCAGCACTTCAAGTAAAACATATTGAAGGCCTCTACTCTGCTGGTCAAGCTAATGGTACATCTGGCTATGAAGAAGCGGCTGCACAAGGCCTCATGGCTGGTATTAATGCTGCTTTATGGCTCGAAGGTAAGGAACCTTTCATCCTTACTCGCTCCGAAGCATACATTGGTGTTCTCATCGATGATCTCGTAACAAAAGGTACCAACGAACCGTACCGCATGATGACGAGCCGCAGTGAATACCGTCTATTGCTTCGTCAAGACAATGCGGACATGCGCCTTACCGAAAAAGGTCGTGAAATCGGCCTTGTGAAAGACGATCGTTGGGCTAAATTTACAGCTAAAAAAGCGGCCATCGAAGAAGGTATGGAATTGTTGCGAAATACACCTGTCAATCCATCCAAGGAAACACAATCCTTACTTGAAAGCCTAGGCACAGCCCCTATCAAAACAGGCATCCACGCATATGATTTGGTAAAACGTAATGAAATCTCCTATGCTACCGTAGCTGATGCATTCGGTTTGAAACGCTTTACACCTGACGTAGAAGAAGCTATGGATATTGCCATTACCTACGAAGGTTACATCAAAAAGCAAATGGAACAAGTTGAGAAGGTTCGCAAACTGGAAGAAAAAATTCTTCCAAAAAAATGGGATTATACAGAAATTAAAGGTATTTCCCTTGAAGCGCAACAAAAGCTCAACAAAATTCGCCCTCACTCCATCGGTCAAGCCAGTCGTATCTCTGGTGTATCGCCGGCGGATGTGTCTGTACTGTTGATTCAACTAGAACAATATAATAGAAGTAAATAATTGCGATAAGTAATTACATAATAGAAAAAGCTAGCTAATCGTTTGATTAACTAGCTTTTTCTGTTATAAGGTTTTCCGTTCCTGATGCTCATCGACTTCGCGACCTTGACTCATATAATCTGGAGTAAATAAGGATAGCCCAAGTTTAAATAAGAACCACATACATTTTTGTTTCATGGGTATCACCTCCTATTGATTGTAGTGTATATATAAATGATACCATTAGCAAGCTTTATTTTTTATAAATGTAAAAGTGAGTATATACGTAAAAGTTTGTATATTTATATGAATATTTATAAAATACATATTATTATATCAGTAAAATATGTACACTAGAGAAATACACCGAGTGTACATTCAAAATAGACAAAATAATTTATATGTGAAGAAAAGTTCATAGTGATAAATTATAGATAAACAGTAAAATTTAAAAGGTAGAAATAAGATATATAAATTTGGAAAAGGATGTGTTAGAAGGTTAACAAAATAGGTTTACAATTATGAGGCGGTTTAGATGATATAAGATTTTTATGCGTACCTCCTCTTTTTGCACTTTTATCTATATACTAAATGAGAATATATTGAGAATATGGTATAATAGATACAAATATGACTCTTATATTTCGTTTGTATGCTCTTTTTTAAGTGCTTTGTATATAATTTATCCTAGAAGTACATAAACAGGTCTTACAGCGCAAATAAATGAATTTTAACCTGAATTACATACATATAGTTAGGAGCACCGATGAAAGAAAAATATGATGTGCCTATCGCTAGTGAATCTGAGTTTGTAGAATATATGCTTTCACAAATGGCAGCATTTGGATTGCCATGCACACTGCAGCAAGCAAAAGATTTCTACGTGTACTATGCACGCATGATTGAAACAAATAAATATCTTAACCTCACCGGTATTACGGATATGAAAGAAGTCGTGGTTAAGCACATGATTGATTCCCTATCTTGTTATGATCCGACAATTATCAATTCTGGATCCTCCATTATCGACGTAGGAACCGGTGCTGGTTTCCCTGGCATTCCCTTGGCCATCTATGACAGAACCTTGCTCGTGACCTTGTTTGACTCCCTCAAGAAACGCCTTACCTTCCTTGAGTCCGTTATCGACGAATTGCAATTGACGAACTGCAAGACCTTACATGGACGCGCTGAGGATTTGAGTCATCAGGACTATCGTGAAAGCTTTGATATCGCTACGAGTCGTGCCGTTGCAAGATTACCAATCCTATTAGAATGGACTGTGCCTTATGTTAAACAAGGCGGCTATGTTATCGCCTTAAAAGGCGCTATCTACGAAGAAGAAGTCGGCGAATCTGATAAAGCCTTTAGCACATTAAAAGCATCCATCGAAGATGTAAGAACCGTGACCTTACCGACACTAGATGATAAACGAGCTATCGTGTACATCAAGAAAACAGGAAAAACACCGAAACAATACCCACGTAAACCAAAAGAAATAAAGGATAAACCGTTATAAAAAATAGACCATCCCAAAAAACGATACGCTACTGCGCTTCGCGGAGCCCGAAATCGTTTTTGGAATGGTCTATTTTTTTACAGTATAACGAAACAGGGAACAAATCTATTTTGATTCGTTCCCTGTTCTTTTAAGATTTGCATATTATTTAATCACGTGTAATGTCTTATAAATGAATAAAAAGGAATGTCCTTCCAAAACCGACTTTGGCCCTGCGAAGCCCGAAGGGCGTAGTCAGACCCGGCCGGTGGAGGTTTTGGGAGGACATTCCTTTTACTGTTGTATTAAAAGGATTACACGTGATCAATAATATGCAAAGTCGTATCTATATCATTAAGCGGCATGATATGTACGCCTGCAGCGATTTTTTTGATTTGTTCCAAGGTTTCGATGGCGATTTCTGTACCCGCTTCTTTTCCGCCTTTTTCAACGCGGTCTAGAATGTCTTGGGTAAGGTTGATTCCAGGTACTTTTTCATGAAGGTATGTTGCCATTTTAAAGCTTTTAAGAGGAATTAAACCAAGCATAATAGGTACATTGAATTCAGACATTTTGTCGATATAACGTTTAGCTTGTTCTAAATCATAGATTGGTTGTGTTTGCACAAAATGGGCACCATTTTTGATTTTAGCAGCTAGTTTTTGACGTTCGATTTCTAAATCAGGAGCACCAGGATTGCCTGTAGCGCCAATGTAGAAGTTCGTAGGTTCATCGAGGTCGTTACCTGCTAAATCTTTACCGCTGTTCAATGTTTTAGCAATATTTAGTAAGCCCATGCAATCCACTTCAAATACGGATTGTGCGAATGGATGGTCGCCATGGTCTGGCTTATCGCCTGTCAGTGTCAAAATGTTATTAACACCAAGTGCTGCAGCACCGAGCAGTTCGGATTGTAAGCCTATGATGTTGCGATCACGGCATGTGAGGTGGAAAATCGTTTCGATGCCTTCATTATGTTGCAATAAATAGGACAAGGAAATAGGGCTCATGCGCATTTTAGACATAGGGCTGTCCGCAATGTTTATGGCATCAACCTTGCCTTTTAGGCGCGCTGCTTGTTCAAAAACCTTTTGAGCAGAACTGCTTTTAGGTGGGTCCAATTCAACGGTGATGGTGAACTGGCCTTTTTGGTGTTTCTCACGTAATGTCATCATATACCTCTTATCTATTCTATGTATGGTGAAAGCCTCATATGCGTTATGTGAGCATTATTTGGGGCTTTCACCATGAGTATTACCTATATTATATGCCTGGATTAGCCATTATTTCAAAGTTTCAAAGAAATCGTTCGCGTGGTTTACAGCCGCGATACCATCCTTGGCGTAAATATCTGCGCCCGCTTGGTCAGCGTAATCTTGGGATACTACGGCGCCACCAACCATGACCTTCGTTTTAAGGCCGGCTGCACGAATAGCAGCGATGGTATTGTCGATTTGAGGCATTGTGGTCGTCATCAAGGAACAAATGCCTACGAGGGCCGCCTTGTTGTCCTTAATGGCTTGTACGATGACCTCAGGGTCAACATCCTTGCCGAGATCGACGATTTTGTAACCATTATTTTCAAGTAAAGCGGCTACGATATTTTTGCCTAAATCGTGAATATCGCCCTTAACAGTGGCTACAACAACGGTTCCTTTATCTAAACTGTCGCTGGCTGGAATGATTTCTTTGATAGTGTTGAAAGCAGCTTGCATCGTTTCCGCAGCGAGCATAACTTGTGGCAAGAATAATTTACCAGAGCCAAACTTGTCCCCTACTACGTTCATGGCTTCTGAAAGCCCTTTTTTCGTAATATCCAATGGATCCATGCCGTCAGCTAATGCTTTTTTTACAAGATCAACAATGGCTTCCTTTTCGCCTTGTTCTACACAAGCGCGGATATTGGCTAATGGGTCGTTGCTATCAAAGGATGCTTTATCTGGACCTTTTGGCGCCGCATTGCCTGGCGCTGTTGCTTCGTCTTCGTAGCCGTATTCTTTAATGAACTCGGCAGATCCTGGATCCCAACCAAGAAGTGTGGAGCTTGATACGAATGCCTTTTTAGCGGCGTAGTTAAGTGGGTTCATAATTGGCGTAGTTAAGCCTGATGCGAGTGCCATTGTTAAGAACTGACCGTTTAAGTATGGACGTTGTGGCATACCAAAAGAAATATTGGATAGGCCCATAACTGTTGGGAAACCAAATTTTTCTTTATATAAACGCAATGTTTTTAGAGTTTGTCGTGCACTATCTTCCCCACTAGCAAGTGTTAATACCAATGGATCGAGTAAAAGGTCATGAGGTTGTAAATCATAGTTATAAGCGCGATTTACGATGCTTTCAGCTAAAGCGACACGGTCCTCTGCTTTTTCTGGTAAATCACCGCTGGAAAGTGGCAAACAAAGTAATGCAGCACCGTAGCGTTTAGCCAAAGGCATAACATGTGTGATTGACTCCTCTTCTCCATTTACAGAGTTGATAAGGGCGCGGCCTGGATAGTTTTTAAGGGCCACTTCCATAGCTGCGGGGTCTAGTGTGTCGATGGATAATGGCGTTTCAACAAGCATGGATAGCTCAAAAATCGCTTTTTCCATCAAAGGTGTTTGGTCCATGCCAGCAACGCCCATATTTACGTCGAGAATATCTGCACCAGCCTCTACTTGATCTAAGGCATCGCGTTTTACACGGATGAAAGAACCATCGCGTAACTCTTGAGCTAATACTTTTCGACCTGTTGGGTTGATACGTTCACCAATAATTAATGGCTTTACATTATGACCTAACTCAAGAAGTTTTGTACGGCTTGTAATGATTGTTTTAGGCTCAATATGAGCGCGTTCCTTAGGCGTATGTGCTTTTACAGCATCAGAAATCGATTGAATATGCGCTGGTGTTGTACCACAGCAGCCACCTACATAACTTGCACCTGCATCGACGATAGCAAGCATCATTGGCCCCATCTCTTCAGCCGTTAATGGGAATACAGTTTGTTTGTTGATGAGTTGTGGCATACCTGCGTTCGGTTGACAGCTGATTGGTAAATTCGTCACACTTGCAATTTCCTCAATAAGCGGTTTGATTTGCTCAGGTCCAAGAGAACAATTGATACCGATGATATCTGCACCGATGGCTTCTACGATGGTAGCTGCTACTGCAGGTGGCGTGCCTGTAATAGTACGTCCATCTTCACTGAAAGAAAATTGACAAATAATTTGTACGTCTTCTTTAGTTTTCCCTGCTTCATTACGTGCATCTAAGGATGCCAATAATGCGGCACGCATTTCTTGTACGTCGATAATCGTTTCAATGATGATAAAATCTACACCACCTTCGATTAAAGCATCTGCTTGCTCTTTGTACGTATCGTATATATCATCGAAACTCATATTGCCTAAAGGTTGCAAAAATCGTCCTGTAGGGCCCATAGAACCGGCTACGCGGGCAGATGGTTTAACCTCTGCAATAGCTTCTTTGGCTACCTTTACAGCAGCAATATTTATCTCTCGTACGCGATCTTGTAAATCGTAATCTTCTAATTTAAGGCTACAAGCACCGAATGTATTTGTAGTAATCACATCACTGCCATGTTGTAAATATTGAGCGTGGATATTTTTTACTACTTCTGGTCTTTCTACGTTAAATAATTCTGGGCAATAACCCTCTTCTAGGCCTGCTGCTTGGAGCATTGTACCCATAGCGCCGTCAAAAATGTACATGTGAATCATCCTTTATATATAATAGATGCAATTATTGATATATGAACTCTGTGATGTCAGCCCGCCTTAAAGTATGTAAACATTAGAGCTGTGAATGAACATTTCTTTCTCGCTCCACCGGCCGGGTCTGTCTACGCCCTTCGGGC
>NZ_JAPX01000051.1:0-3036 GCF_000524355.1 Veillonella sp. ICM51a | reverse complement strand
GCTGAAGTATCTGGCAGGGAATAAGCCGGGTAGTGGTTTTTATGCTGGTGCTACCAATGAAGCATTAATTGGAGAAATTCAAAAAATTGCTAAAGAAAAACCTGATGTAGCTCAAACATTAAGTGCTTTATTAGGTGCCGCTGTGAATGGTAGTTTAGGCTATTCCCCTGTAACAGGTGCAGCTGAAGCACAATATGGGACTAAGTGGAATCAGTATCAAACTATAAAAAATATAAAGGAACAAATAGAGGAATTAAAGGTAGGTAAAAGTGTAAAAGTTTATGGCCGTGACATAAAGTTAGATAGCCTTCGTGAAAATGAATGGTTAGCACTACTTGGAATTGATCCTATAACTCATGAGTATAGATATGTTGCAATCAATAAACAGGGTGAAAGTTATGATATTAAACATTATGATCAATTTGAAAATGGTTATTTTACTGATGTGATAAGTACAAATGATTTGTTTACTGTCGATAAAGGAATTGTAGCTGGCAGTGGAAAGGATATACCAATTAAAGATACGGATGAATATTTGATTAAGCAATCTTCAGCGACTAATGTTCAATCTGGTGCGGTTGTTAGATATAAGCTAGGAGAATATAATGGAAGTATTTTTGAAAGTAATTTCTATGCAAAGGCTAAACCTTCATTTTTACGTAAATTACAGGGAGCGGCTATTAATGCTAATATAGATAGAATTGACTTAAGACATACTGATCCTGGTTATATTTTGATGCGTTTAAAAGATGAAGGTCGTATTACACAAAAGTTTGCTAATGATTATAAGGTTAACTTCCAAAATAATATCTTTATTTTGCAATCGACTAAATTTCCTAATTATAAGTTAGCGTTAACTGAAGAACAAGCTTATAGAATTATTGGTACTAGTGATTATTATAGAGAATCTGATAAAACAACAAGGTTGGGGGCTAATCAAGAAGGGTATTTTGGTCTTGGAGTAAAACGTGGTAAAGGAGAAGTTGATTTGTCTTTAATTGAGGGGATGAATCAAGATAATCGAATTTTTATTGGGGGAGAATTAAGATTAAAAGGCATCGTCACTGCACGAGATATTGTCAATCTTTTCCAACCTAAAGAAATGATAACTGGAGAGAAAGTAACGGTTAAATCAATTCTAAAGGTGCCACTTGTACCTGTTATGGGACGGAAAAGTAATGATTATTGGCAATCTGGTTTTAAGATAGATAAACCGATTTTGAAAAAATTTCCTGGTGGGGATACTCTTATACAAGTTGATGTTCCTATTACTTATAGAACAGAAATCGAATCTGTTGCAACAAAAGAAGCTATATCTGCAGTTAGAGAAAAGACTAATAATGCTAAAGCGGAAGAGTTAGTTGCCATGGCATATCATAATGCTCATCCAAATGAAGGGAATTTTTATTATGATGTAAATAGAAAAACAAAAAGTTTAATAAAAAAAGTTGACAGTGTCACTCATAAATATGAAATTCTTGATGGCGATGAACGTTGGAATGTTCTTCCAACTAAGATTTTTGATGATATTTATAGACATAATAAAGTGGATGAAGAATGATGAGACAGCTTTTATATTCTGAATTAATAAAGTTTAAATTTGAATTATTATCTTTAATTCAATGGTTAAAGACAATAAATTTATTTACAATCAATATACAGACATACCTTTCTATAAACTTATTGGTGTTTATTGGTATAGGAATAAATATCTTTGCTTTATCTACTCTTCCGGAGATAGTATATACTCAAGAAATTTATGACATTATATATTATGTGGGCACAGTTATTTATGTTCTTTTTGTAGCTTTTACAAATTATGCTAGCTTGAATTATTACAATAAAGTGCAATTTCATTGGGTAAATATCATAATTACTGTGGTTTTACTATTGATATTATTGGGTGGAAAGCATTTTGACCTTTCTTACGGAAAAGCTATTTTTGAGTCCAACAATATTATATTATGGGGCGTTGATGTACCAGATTTATTCTATCCATGTCTTTGGTGTTCAATGTTGTTGTTTTCTGTAGTACCGAGGAAACTTTGGTTAAGAGATAATAATGTTGAACTTAAGGGAATAATTTTTGATAATAAGGTTATAGATGTACTCTGGGGTGAGCGTAATGATTTAACTACCTCTCAAATTAAAGCTATAAACTCTTTTTATAGTCGCCAAGATAAAAGGCCTCTTTTAACAGATCTTTATAAAAGCATATTAATTGACAGTCTTTGGCCTAATGGACGAAGCACAGTTCGTCAATGGAATCTTTTTAATGTATATTTAGCGTTTATAATATACAATGTGATATTAAATTATAATATCGAAAACTATGCTCTGCGATATGCTTTATACGTTTATCTTATATATACTATTATCATTATGATCTTTAGACGTTTGAGAGATAGCAATAGTAGTATATTTTGGATTATTGGCTTATTTGTCCCTATTAGCAATATATATGTATTGTATTTGTTGTATAATAAAACCTCTGCGTTATATGATAAAGAAAGTAACAGTATTTTTTATTATGCATTATGATACATAAAATATGGAGATATGAGATTGTATGTTAAAGATCTTTCTATGGCTGAACAACAATCAGAAATTAAAACTTCTTGACTTTCATTCTATAGAAACATTATAATCAGATTATAATTTTATACTCGCCTAAAAGAAACCGATGAGGTGGAGATAAAAATAGGAAATGCACTCACAGAGAGCGGGATTAGCTGAGAACCCGTAGTACGCAGCTTATTAAATGGACCACCGAGGGCGCATGGAACAGAATGAGCTTTCATTCCTAGTATGGTGCGACGTCACACGAGCGTTAGTCGTGAGGGATATGTTAGTATCCTGCGAACGGGGAATGCACTGCATTCAAACAAGGTGGTACCGCGATTTATATCATAATACAAGTATTTTCTAATAATTGTATAAGAATAGAACTATAGACTCGTCCTTGACGTTATATTGTCATGGGCGAGTTTTTTATTGTCTTTAGACTGGTTCGCGACATAGTCGCGAATCATTAAA
>NZ_JAPX01000050.1:0-74148 GCF_000524355.1 Veillonella sp. ICM51a | reverse complement strand
ATATATATTCTATTTCTGCCTAGAAAATTATTTCTTTGTTATACAGATAAAAGAATACTGCGCTACGCGGAGCCCGAAGTCGTTTTCAGAGAGGGTGTTCTCTTTCTACACTATGTACATTAATCAATTATTTTTTGTTGTGAAAGGGCAGGGCCGACGCAGGGTGTGAGCTAACAGAGGAGCATAGCGACACATGGGAGCCACACATCGCTAATCCAGAGATATAAGATTTTCCAAAGGAAAATCCACAGCATCTGGAAAAGTCATTTTTTCACGGGGTGTCTTTTTTCATATATAATCTATTTCTGCCTAGAAAATTATTTCTTTGTTATACAGATAAGAGAGTACTGCGCTACGCGGGGGCCGTAGGCCCTCCTGTTCCTCGATTGGGTGGGCAATAACGGATTTTATCAATTTCACTACTATTATATACCGAATTAACACTAGACTTAATGCATGGGGCGGTGGCGTGTTCTGAAACCGACTTTACACTCACTGTGGATTTCGTTTTACGAAATCTTACGTTCGTGACTAAGTGATGTGTGGGCCCCATGCGTCGCTATGCTCCTCTGTTGCCTCACACCCTACTTATGTCCCTGTGAGCCCGCAGGGCGAATCAGACCCGGTCGGTGGAGGTTCTCAGGACACGTCGTCACGGGCCGTAGGCCCTCCTTTCTATCGGTTGGGTAGGCAATAACGGATTTTATCAATTTCACTACTATTATATACCGAATTAACATAGAACGAGATAGTTGAAGGTGATGGTGCCTCTGAAAACGACTTCGGGCTCCGCACAGGCCGTAGGCCCTCCTGTCCCTCGGCTGGGTAGGCAATAACGGGTTTTATCAATTTCACTACTATTATATACCGAATTGACACTAGCCTTAATGCGTGGGGCGGTGGCGTGTTCTGAAACCGACTTTGGCCCTGCGGAGCCCGCAGGGCGTAGTCAGACCCGGCCGGTGGAGGTTCTCAGGACACGCCACCGCCCTCCCACCTTTAACGCAAGACATATTCGGTATATAATAGTAGTGTATTGTATAAAAACGAAAGGAGGGCCTATGGCTCAATATTTCACAGACCGCCTCCAACGGGTCTTCCACTTAATTTTTATGTCTTATGATCCGCAGTCCGCTCAAGAGGGTCTCCGCATATTAGAGTCGATTGTAAATAATCAATCAAACGATACAAAGCCATCCCAACATGAACTGCGCTCAACGAGCACAACGCCAGATAGCGCTTGTGCCATCGATACAAAGGAAATATACCAAAAGGCATTATCGCCTGAAGAGCGTGAATTGGGTGATGCATATGCCCTATTGGCACGTGTCTATGCAGGGCCTCGCTTTACGTGGGCCGAGTCGGGTTTTCCAGAGGATAATATGCGCACGTATCAGTGTTTGCATGATAGTATCCGCCGGAATAGTTCAATTGGCACATTACAAGCATTGCGCATAGCCGGGTCGATTACGCCTACGGTGAGGCGAGATATGCAGTTGTCCTTTGACGACGCATTCCGCATCATCTATGATTATGCAAAGCAGGATGATGCATACTGCCAATATATTATAGGTAATGTATTCTTTTGGGGCGATTACCACGTTATTAACGAGGCTAAGCAATTATTAGGTCCAGAAAAGGCTAGCTTTAGTCAACGATTACACCAAGCAACGCGCAGCAAGAGTTTACGTGAAGTCATTGCTACCTTGCGCGGTATGGTAGACGAAGAAACGCTACAAGCAAAATCTCGGGAGCATGCGAAATACTGGTTTACCAAAGCCCTTGATCAAGGACTCGCCATGTTCCAAGGGAACTTGCGCAATATTTATATCGATGAAGGCGATTATGAAAATGCACGCCGTGTGGCACGCAGGGCCGCTGAACTAGGCAATCCGACCATGATGCTCTATACGGCTCTCGACCATCACGAAAGAGGCGAGTTTACAAAGGCTTTCACATGGTTTACAAAGGGTGCTGACCTAGGCCAACCAGAATGTATCGCAGAACTTGCGGACTATTACTACCATTTTTATGAACAGCCTATGCTCCGTGCTACGATTCCCTATGATCCAGTTAAGGCCACGGAATTGTACCAACAGGCAGCAACAAAGAATTTTAACGATGCAGGCTATGCCGCCTTGCAGGCCGCATTTAGCTATATCTTTCACATTGGACATCTCCCCCTCGACTGGGGGCTTATCGCCGATTTGACACATATGGCGGCTACTAAGGATAGATTCTTATTTGCATTGCCGTATATTAGCTATATGCGCATTCACGGCATCGGTGTGACCAAGAACATCAAATTTGCGGTGCAGTCCTTGATGCGCGTCTTAGAAGAGGAAAATCGTGCCTTACAAGAGGAGGACCGCGTTCTCTTCTACGACATCACCCGTGCGCTCACACGCGTTGCCTTGGGCTACGCCTATGAAAAAGGTTATGTGATGGGAACACCTGACCTCGACAGTGCCGTTCATTATTATGAAAGCTCCCATCAGTACATCGTGTCACATCTCGCCAATCGCAGCGAAGAGATTAAGGATATTCCTGTAGATGACGAAGCGGCAGAACGATTAGAAGCCTTCGAAGAAATAGACGGCCATTGGCATTACAAGGAAGGTATAACCGAATCCTCTACGACCGTGCGCCCGGCCCCTACCACATGGCCTCACAATGCAGCCCGATTATCCATTACTATGAATGGCTTTCAGTGGGATACCACATTATATGACCGAGAAACCATCGACAAGGCCCTATCCACACAAGATACGGTGGTGCTTAGCTTTTACAATCATTTCCTAACCATTCCAGACAAATTACGGAATATCTATAAACTGGAGACTAAACGTATGCCACGCAACACCTATCAAGTTCGATTGTACGGCTACGATTCAGCCGAAGGGCATGAGATTATTTATAAATCGCTGCTCAATGTAGAGGATGTCCATAATTTGTGGCATAATCTTTATGAAAGCCACCGTTTACCGGAGCTTTCAGATGCATGGGCCATCGAAACAGACGAGGAAAAACCGACGTGGCACTATGTACTCGACGTCGATCAAGAACCATTCCTACTCGAGGAATATGACGATGCCAACGCCATGATACAAGCATCCTTGGAGGGCCTCAAGAGCAATCGCTACGAGCAAATCAACGTTCGTACCCACGATTTTATTGGGCCATCCTATTTCATATTCAAGGGCAAGCGGTCCACACCATTTAGGGTGCAACTATACCTCAAGGAATCGATGCGCCACATCGTCGATGAACACGGCAAGCAAAAGCACATTCCCGGTAATACATACCTATTTGAACAGTACTTTGGCAACGAAGTATCCTTGAACTACTGGATACAACGAACTATCAATACATTAGACATTCCAGAGTTAGATAATTGGAAACCGCTCAGCGTGCCTAAGGATTTACAATAATAGAATAAAAGAACACAAAGGAGCTAGTACACAGCGTACTAGCTCCTTTGTTATAACCTAAACATAGGCTACATATATTATAAATGATCATGAGGGTAATGAACGTGGAACTCCCCATTTAGATTGAGCCCCTGCATATCTTGACGTTCAATCTTATCAAGCATTTTAGAACGAGCAGTTGTCATGCTATCATCACTATGCTTTCCACCAAAGAGAGCAAACTTAGATTTACCAAGCGTATACATAGTTTGTACATAAAACTCGCCAGAGTGTCCAAATGGTTTATCATAGCCCATGCCTACCGAAATATGAGGCGTTACATTCACATTAACACCCGTTTTAATTCCATTACTATAGATACCATTTACAGGAAATGCGATATTATAGTTATATATATCATCACTAAACCATTCTATATCTCTAATCTCACCATTCATATGATTCCAATGGTAACGATCGATATGGGCTCGCAAATAACGGGCATTTTTGAAAGTTCGTGCATAGCCGATATCATATCCAGAGGCAACACGTTTTTCATGACTTTCACCAACATTAACTTCTGTATCTTGTATATTATAAGGTGCCGGAATCATTTCGTCACGTACAGTTAAACTATGTGACGACGTCGTATGTCCTAGTGGCTTATAGAAATTAGCATAAAATTCATTCTCACCAGTTACATATTCTACACCTAAACTAGCACGCTTATAATGTTCTTTGAAAGCATAATCATAAAAAGCATTAATACCTACATAGCTATGCTCTCCTTTACTTAGTCGTCGATAACCGATGCCTATACTACCAGTCGTGCCTATAGATTGTGTCGATTGATTAAAGTCATATTCATATACAATGCCGCCTGCATTACGAGTAACATGATTCGCATACCCATTGGCAATTTGACTTACACCGCCATGAGAACTAATTTTTCCTTGTACAAATACTACGCTCTTAGAGTTGTTATCATAATGACCTATAGGTTGTAAGGTCTCTATGCTATATATTGGCTTGTGATTGGTTTGAAACTTCGCTGAAATATCAGTTCTATCAGCCTAATCTTGATAACTGCTGGAATTCACTTTCACAGCAGTATTTGTATCAGTACTATCTGCGAAAGCAATAGACCAACACATCGTACAAGCTGCTACACAAAGTAGCAGTCGTATATTAAACTTTGTTTTACGATACATATATAATATAATCCTTCATTTACATAATTATTATTGCAATATTAAAATTACCATCCTTTAGGTAATTTTTATGAGTTACAGATTATAAACCTGGGTCACGTGGTACTATTACCCAGAATTCTTCATATGACTTACCTATAACCATAGGACTACGGTCTACCTTATCTAACATTCTAGCACGAGCGTTCGTAATAGTATCATCACTATGTTTACCACCATACCAAGCAAACTTAGGTGTCCCTAAAGTATATTTAATAAATCCATAAGCACCACTAGCATACTTATTATCGGATGTATATCTTAAATCTAGTGAAATATGAGGTGTCACTTGTAATGTAGTACCCACTTGCCAGCCAGAACTATTATTGAGATCCGAAATCGGCGACGTTCCGCCACTATACGTCGAAACGCCAAGTCCCTTCCAGTGATAAGCGCCTATATGCACACGAGCCCATCGTGCATTTTTAAATGAACGAGTATAACTTACATCATAACCAGATAATACTTTTTGAGATGTATACACATTAATACTAGCAGTACCACCATACAAAGGAAATGGCAGATGCGATACCCCCTTCGAATATGATTGAGATTTTATATCTCCTAAGCCTCTATATACATTGGCACGAACTTCATTAAGTCCGGCCACATATTCTAAGCCTCCACTAACTCGATTAGCATTCTCAGAAAAGGCGCGATCTGCAAATACATTAATACCTATATAAGCATGTTCATGTTTACTGAGCTGACGATACCCTAAACCAATATTCCCCACAGTACCTAAAGATTTTGTCTCATCATGTCGTTCTGGTTTTCTTTTTGTTTCCACAGTATTTGTAACTGGATCGTATGGATACCAATAGCCACCTGCCCCATCAAAATAATTAACCTTATGCTCTTGACCACCTTTATCAATACCACCTTGTACAAAAAGTACAGACTTAGAGTTTTCATCATAATGAGTTAAGGGTTGCAATGTTTCTACAGATACTTGCTTACCCATCTTTGATTGTGTACCAACCTTAATGTCTGTACGGTCCATCCAATTAGAACGAACAGCTTCATGTTTAGCTCCATTCACTTCTGTAGTAGAATCTACTATACCTTGCCCATGCCCATTTTGTACATCTGCTGCAAAACCTGTAGCACTAAACGCACATGCTACAGCACCTAAAACCATTGCTTTTATCATTAATGTCTTGCTCATTAAAATTACTCCTCTATTATTACATGTCTTATTTAATATCTATAATCTAAACTACAGTGGTATTATAGATGATCGATAGGTGCTAAATAATCGTATTCAATATCATCAAAGGATTCTACAATCATGTCTTGGCGACGTACCTTATCTAACATTTTAGAGCGAGCAGTAGTAATTCTATTATCACTATGTCTACCACCCCAGAAAGCAAATTTAGATGTACCTAATGTATATTTCACAGTACCATACATACCTTTCGACATATTATTAGCATGGTTATACCCAATATCTAAGGATATATGTGGAGTTAACTGTAATTCAGCACCGATTTTAATTCCCTTATAGTGATTTGCATCCCTCACTGAAAACCATGGAACGGACCAATGGCCTGGACGTCCCCAATTAAAATTTTGTTCATGGCCAAAACCTTGCCCCTTCCAGCGATATCCATTTACATAGGCACGAGCCCAACGAGCATTCTTAAAGGATCTAGCAAAACCGATTTCATAGCCGCCTAGTGCTCTATCGCCTTTGTAGGTATAATAATTTTCACTAGGAATCGTATGGTATGGGAAATCTGATGGATAACCATTAGGATACAAACGTTTAGGGTATGGATTACCACCACCACCTTTTACAAGGTCCTTATCCCCAAGCCCCCTGTACACATTGGCATATACCTCATTGAGTCCATTTACATACTCTACACCACCGCTAATACGATTGTAATTGCCTGTGAAAGCTCGATCAACAAATGCATTGACACCTACATAGGCATGTTCATTGCGGCTAAGACGTCGATATCCAATACCAACAGTACCAATAATCCCTAATGTTTCTGATGATTTTTCATCCGTATTTATTTTAGTGTAACTAGATTGCCCATTCCGATTAATTGTTAATTCAGGGAGAAGGTAACCACGCATCTCTTTCGATGCTATTTTCTCACCGCCACGTCCAATGCGCCCCTGTACAAATAGAACACTTCTACTGTTCTCATCATAGTGAGAAATAGGCTGCAATGTTTCTATATAGGCCTTCGTTAGATTGCCGTAATCAGATTGCTTATTATAAATGGTATCCAAATCATCCGTTAGAAAGTGTCCTTTATCTAATTTGGACTGGCCTCCAGTCTGTACACCTACAGCAATATCCGTGCGATCCATCCAATTAGATTGTACTGCCTCATGCTTTGCTGTATCGCTCACTTGTGGCGCCACATTGGCCGCTCCCACTACAGCACTTGTGCTACACACTATGGCCCCCATAACCATAGATGTTAATACTAACTTATATTTCATTACGAAACTTCTCTCCTTTTAGTTTTATAAATTATCATCAATTTTATAAGTGATCATTAGGGTTTACATACCAATCTTCTTCATATGTATGGCCTATTGTTAACGGACTACGCTCTACCTTATCTAACATTCTAGCACGAGCATTTGTAATAGCATCATCACTATGTTTACCGCCATGCCAAGCAAACTTAGAGGTACCCAATGTATATTTAACAAATCCATAGGCACCACTAGTATCTTTGCTATCCGATGTATAGCCTACATCTAGCGATACATGAGGCGTTACTTGTAATGTAGTTCCTACTTTCCATCCATGACTGTTGCCAACTTCCAGTGTTTTCAATAATGCGTCGCTATGATTAGGCATACTAAGACCATTCCAATGATATACGGTCGCGTGTACACGGGCCCAACGAGCATTTTTAAATGTACGCGCATAACTTACATCGTATCCAGATAATACCTTTTGAGACTCATGTGGCATATAGTAAGCAGCGCCACCATCCAAATCAAATGTGAAGTACGATGGCGGTAAATGTATCATATCAGATTGCGATTTCACACTTCCTAAACCTCTATATACATTAGCTCGGACTTCGTTAAGGCCTGATACATATTCTAGACCCCCACTCACACGATTAGCATTCTCGGAAAAGGCGCGATCAACAAAAGCATTGACACCAACATAGGCATGCTCATTCTTACTAAGATGGCGATACCCTAAGCCCACATTAGCTACAGTCCCTAATGATTTCGTATGTTCATATTTTTCTGCCATATATCGTTGGTCACCTTTACCCGTTGCAGGATTATAAGGATACCAAATCTCATTATATCCGTGATAGTAACTAGCAGAATGCTCTTGACCACCTCTGCCAATACCGCCTTGTACAAACAATACGGACTTGGAGTTCTCATCATAATGGGTTAACGGTTGTAATGTTTCTACAGATACTTGCGCACCTACCTTAGATTGTGTGCCAACCTTAATATCTGTGCGGTCCATCCAGTTGGGTTGCACGGCATCATGTTTTTCCGTGCCTTGTATATTTTGTTGTGTATTAGTTATATCTTGTGCACGTTGAGTATTTATATCTGCAGCAATACCCGCTGCACTAATAGAACAAGCTATGGCTCCAAGAACCATAGCTTTTACAACTAATATTCTTTTCATGTTTCTCATTCTCCTCTATATATAGTTCCAAGATATATATTCATCTTTATTTCATTTTTATTATATGTATATATTTGGATATAGTCAACGAAAGAGCCTACATTTAAACCAACAATAAATATCGTTTAAATCTCAAGTCTGTATATTATTTCATTCTATTGTAAGTAAAAATATACATAAAGAAAAAACCCTCAAAGCTGAGTATACATACTCAAGATTTGAGGGTTTGTGAGGGTTTTGGGAACTTTATTATTTAAATAAAGGCAATAATGCGTTTACCAAACCAGTAAGAGCAGCCATAACAGCTTTAATAATTGTTACTACCATTGCATATTCCTCCTTCTCATACACTCACTTACTAAACTAACTGTAAATATCATAAACGATTATTTTAACTCTAATATGAAATGAGTATATTTTTACACATAAAGTTTTCATGAGGAAAATAGGACAATAACGATTATCATCATATATTTGAGGAGAATGGTAGCATACAATGAATTCATAAATCTAAAAAGTTTTTAATTTTTTTGCTCGTTCTTGTATGAATTGGCCAATCATATGTGCACGATCTATACCAAACTCTGGGTCTACCAGTTGATTATATCTATGTTCTACAATCTCCATACAATGATTCATAATGCCATCCCAATCTACTTTCATAGCAGAGGACACATGTTTCAATTCCAGTGTATGAGTCTTGTTAAAGGCTACGGACACATCAGCATTACGGTTTCGCATAACAGATGCCGCTTTATACCCCAAGGAGTTTCCGTTATCAAAAACAGGAGCAAGACCGATGAATTCTAGGCTTTCACTATTACGAAGAGCCCCAAAATTGCCCCAATGACGATCTTCATTAGCAATGAGCGCATCAAGCACAATCATTTGCTCTAACTGACTCGTCACATCAGTAAGACCAAATGAATGCAACTGATTCACATAATGCGCGTATTCACTCACATCGTTAGGTTTCGTGTTAGCCGTCAATTGCCATGCAGGAATATATTCTACATTACGATTCGTAAAACAGTTGCAGACCGATACATTCTCAGCTTCATCCGACATATAATCCAAATAATACGTTATATAAGGCACATCAAAATATGCTAATATATCGCTAACAACGGCCTCATTAAATGGTTCCTGTTTAAAGGTCAATTCTCCCGCTTTTGAAAGCAAAATTTCATCTCCGCGGTGCAACCAAATCTGACGCAATGTCCCATTATTCGATGTATTCGGCGTCCGACGCCACGGATCATATTGATGTAATGTATCAATAGCCCCTATTAACACTTGATCATCGGGAATTGGATTATCATAAAAATTCACATCAGACCAAGTCACAGAACTATCACAAGGTTTAACCCAATAATGGTCAGAAATACTCACCATGTACGATCGCAAGGACAGTTCAAATGCATCTTCGGCCTGATACAAGGCCTTAATAACATCGTAATTAGAACGACTTTGCGGAATAAATCGATGGTCAATAAATTCATTTAAAGCACGTTCTCTGTTATGAGGCTGCACAAGCATGTTAACAGGTATATGAGCCGCATTCAATACATCAATAATACGGGCCCAATTTCTATCATCGAAAATAGCAAACTGTAAGACAGGTACATCCCTATGCATTAACATAAATTGCATGATATTCCCTCCCTTTACTAGCAGCCAATATTTCCATCATTGTAACACAAAACAAAAACACCAGAAAGCGCTATAATCTCACAAATCGAGCGAAATACCCAAAAATAGCCCCTTTAGAAGGCGACTTTTGGCCCTGTTCCGAAGGAACAGACCCGGCCGATGGAGCCTTCTGAAGGGGATATTTTGACAACTGTATTTAAATCGATTGTGGAATTATAGTGCTTTTACTACTTCTGCACAACGATGGCATAGTGTAGGGTGTTCGCTATCTTGACCTACTGTATCGCGGTGGATCCAGCAGCGTTCACATTTTTCAAGTTCAGATGGAGCAACTACTGTAGCTACACCTGTTTCTTCGTCTTTTACAGCCTCTGCTGGCGCAGCACCGTTTACGATGTGAGCTTCAGATACGATAACAAGTTTAGCTAAGCCTTCTTCACCAAGTGCATTTAATGCATCAAATGCAGCGCCTTCAGCATATACTGTAACGGATGCATCTAGTGGGTGACCGATTGTTTTGTTTTGACGAGCAAGTTCCAATGCTTTTTGTACAGATGTACGCAAGTCTAACAATTGGCTCCATTTATCAGCCAATTCTTGGTTGAAGTGTTCAGGATGACCTTGTGGCCAATCTTGAAGCATAACGGATTCAGGCATGCCTTCTTCTTTAGGCATGTACTTCCAAACTTCTTCTGCTGTGAAGGAAAGTACAGGAGATACCATAGCTACCAATGTTTTCAAGATTTCATACATTGCTGTTTGAGCAGAACGACGAGCTACGTTATTTTTGCTTTCAGCGTACATAGTATCTTTCATTACATCTAGATAGATAGAACTTAAGTCTACTGTACAGAAGTTATGAATTGCATGGTATAACATGTGGAATTCATAGTTTTCGTACGCATCAGTAACCTTTTGACGTACTTCTTCTAAGCGCAACAATGCCCATTTGTCGAATTCGGACATATCAGCATAAGCCACTTTATCAGTATTTGGATTGAAGTCATCCAAATTACCAAGCAAGAAGCGGAATGTGTTACGGATCTTACGATATACTTCGGACAATTGTTTTACGATGTCTTTGGACAAACGTACGTCTGCTTGGTAATCCGCAGAGGATACCCACAAACGCATAACGTCAGCACCGTATACGTCGATGATGTCGCTAGGTGCCACTGTATTACCTACAGATTTAGACATTTTACGACCTTCACCGTCCACAACGAAGCCATGAGTCAATACAGAATTATATGGTGCTTTACCAGTTGTTGCTACTGCAGTTAACAAGGAAGAGTTGAACCAACCGCGATGTTGGTCGGAACCTTCAAGGTACATAGCACATGGTACATCTAAGCCGTTAACTTCAAGTACGCCAGACCAAGAGGAACCAGAGTCAAACCATACATCCATGATGTCTGTTTCTTTTTTGAACTCATCATGACCGCAATGAGGACATTTGAAACCTTCTGGTAACAATTCTTTTGCACTGTGAGCCCACCAAGCATCAGAGCCTTCTACGGCTACTTTTTCTTGCAATGCTTTGATCGTATCATCATTGATGATGTGCTCGCCGCAGCTTTCACAATAGTAAATAGGAATTGGCACGCCCCAAATACGTTGACGGGAAATTACCCAGTCACCACGATCGCGAACCATGTTGAAGATACGATCATGGCCCCATTTAGGAATCCATTGTACTTGATTGTCGATTGCATCAAGAGCTTGTTGACGGTACCCATCTACAGAGGAGAACCATTGTTCTGTAGCACGGTAGATAACAGGGTTTTTACAACGCCAGCAGTGAGCGTATTGGTGACGCAAGCTAGATTTATGAAGCAATGCATTGTTATGCGCCAAGATTTTGATTACAGGCACCTCTGCATCGTGGATTTCTACGCCAGCCAATGGGAATTCAGTATCGCCATAACGATTGTCGTCCACTTGTTTAGTGTAGTTACCAGTTTCATTAACAAGAGATACGATAGGAAGTTCAGTTTTGCCTTCCTTGTTATAACGCATAACGATATTAAAGTCATCTTCACCGTGTGCAGGAGCTGTATGTACGCAACCAGTACCTGCTTCGAGTGTTACATGGTCACCACACAATACTGTAGCATTACGTTCTACGAATGGATGTTTGAACTCAGCCAATTCTAAATCTGCACCAGAGAATCGATTTACGATTTCGTAGTCTTCGATACCGATATCTTTCATAGCCGCATCAACGAGTTCAGTAGCCATCAAGTAGTATTCGTCACCTACTTTTACCCAACCATATTCAAGCTCAGGGTTAACGGAGATTGCTACGTTGGCAGGCATTGTCCAAGGAGTAGTTGTCCAAATAACGGAGTATGCTTGTTTTGGATCTACGCCAGCTGGCAATGTTACCTTTTTCTCGGATACGTAAGGGAATTTTACGTAAATGGAGAAAGATTTTTTCTCAGCGTATTCAATTTCTGCTTCTGCCAATGCAGTTTCACAGTGTGTACACCAGTATACAGTTTTAAGGCCTTTATAGATGTGGCCCCGTTTTGCCATTTCGCCGAAGATGCCAAGTTGTTTTACTTCGAATTCAGGGCGCAATGTTAAATAAGGGCGTTCCCATTCGCCTAATACACCAAAGCGAATGAAGTCTTGTTTTTGGTTTTCTACGCATTCTAATGCATATTCCTTACACTTATTGCGCAAATCAAGAGGCGCCATTTCATGACGGTTAAGACCAGTGTTTTTAATAACCGCATGTTCAATTGGCAAACCGTGCGTATCCCAACCAGGGATGTAGCGAGTATAGTGACCTGTCATTGTTTTGTATTTCATGATGATATCCTTCAACGTTTTGTTGAGGGCATGACCGATGTGCAATTTACCGTTCGCATATGGAGGGCCATCATGCAAGATGAATGGTTTTGCGTCTTTACGCAATTCCAAACGTTTTTGATAAATTTTGTTGTCTTCCCAGAACTTTAAAATTTCTGGTTCGCGCTTAGGCAAATTGCCGCGCATTGGGAATTCTGTTTCAGGCAAATGTAACGTCTTACCGTAATCCATGATGTGCTCCTTTTACATAAAAAAATCGCCCGTCCCCGAAGGGACGGACGTAATATCCGTGGTACCACCCTACTGACCTTCTGTGAAAGCTAAATTTCATTTCGCAAATGCGATACAACTATGCTTCATTTTATGAAAGCCACTTAGACATATAACGGTGTTCACCGGCGGCGTTGCCGCTTGCTCCAAAGTGATCCGCACATCTCTAGATTTCCAAACCTTTCAGCCCATGAGTTTGGTCTCTACCAAATCCGTCTGAGACGTGCCGTCTTTTTCAACGCAATATTCATATAATAGATAATTATAGGGCTCATAAGGGTAGCTTGTCAAATATATTCTACCCGAAATTTATATCATGTTTAACATATACCATTTCACATTATAACTCTTGCGGTACATACGGCTTCTGCACAGAATCTAATAATGCAAAATTCATTGGACTACTTACCATTTCATTATATTGCTCAACCACGGCTTCTTCCGTTTCACTACGAGGATCAGCAATAAAATCCTCAATCTCTTTATCAAGAAGTTTCTTTTGCTCTAAACGATTCTGAGCCTCAGCAGCAGTAATCTTTGCCCCAATTCCATCGGCTGCTTCTTTCTGTTCCTTCAACCACTGGAAATCACTATTGGATTTATGCTCCACAATATGATCTACTATATTGCTATAGATAAGCATCATTTCCGCCATATTAGCGCCATTCGTCTGCCCATTGTTGCGCATCAGTTTAACAAGACGTTCCCCCTCCTGCTTGTGATAGGTCTTAACAATGGTATCTAACGCATCATATTTTGGTTCAAATACATCCATTAATGATGAAAGTTTCTCTAACTGCGTATGAGCAAATGCATAATTATCTGAATCATAGCGCTTTTCTTTATAATACGTATCTAGCTCTTTTACAGCTACCACAATGTCGTGCAATACCGGTAATAAAGCATCCGTAGCGGCTTCCAAGTCACTATGCGTATGCCCCGCATCTCGCGCAGCAATGAGTTCTTGCTCAAGACGTTCATAATCCCGCTCTTTAAACTCAGCTAACGGTATATTTTGTCGTGCTTGCTGCACTATTTCCATATGTTGATGGCTATATTTTACACTAGTAAAATTAAACTCATTTGTGGCGGCCAAATAAAACTTAAAAACACGCCAGATTTCCTTCTCACTATCGCTTTGCGTAGCTTTCACCTGACTGCTATTCCTTAAATTATCCATATTAAACTCACAGCCACTTACAAAGCCTACACTTACTACGATGCACACAACTAAACCTAGGCGGTGCCACCAGTTCTGACAACTCATCTATCGCTCCTAAATGCTCTACATTCCCATAAATTAATATTACAGATATTGTATAAAATTAATACATCCAATTCAAGATGAGGAAATAGCTGGACATACAGAAAAATGAAACTACTTCGGAATGGTATGATAAAACTGCAAAAATCATGAAATAATAGTAGATATGTATCAATAAATCATAATAGCTATATTTCTCTTGTTTTTACAAACATTAGTTCTATAATATAGGTATAAGAAAACCCCATACAAAGTATGGGGTCAACTGAGACAACCGAGAGACGAACATTCCGTCCTATCTAGGTCTCTAAACGTTATCTTATGTGTTAAGTATAACAAGTGCCCTAACTCATGTCAATTAAAGGAGAGAGAAAATGAGACAGACACATCGCACACTAACCAATGTTCCTATCTTAACATTACCAAATGATTTTACATTTAAAGCAAAGGGAGTTATTGATTTTAACAATGTACTTAGTATATTTGATTGGTCTGCCAAGTCAAAACATATAATTATAGATGCAAGATTTTGCCAAAGTATTGAGTACCAAACACTGACATTACTCATACTCTATATATGGCAATTAAAGAGAAAAAAGATTCATATAAATTTACAATATTCTAAGCATTCTTTATTTGGAAAAATGTGGCAAAGAATGAATGGAACCTCATGCTTTAAAATTCTTAATAACACACAAGACAATTTTCACTACGTTTACAACAAGCCCATCTTCGCCATTAAATACAAAGATCATAATATTACGCAAATGCTAAATACAATTCGTGATTACGCTATGGACTTACCTACAGATTTAATTAGAGGATATGAGGATGCAGTTCGTTATATCATATCCGAACTAACATATAATGCATTAGAACACGGTTTTAATCCTCAGATTCCATCATTATTACAATTTAACTGGTATCGAGATAAAAACCAACTATCATTTATTCTTGCTGATCTTGGTGTAGGTATTAAAACACATTTAGAGCAAACCTATGCACCTTTCACAAACAATACAGATGCTATCGCTATGGCACTAGAGCCTGAAATCTCTGGTACATTTGGCGTCAACGTAGGACCTTATAAACAGCAAAATAATGCTGGCATGGGCCTTTACTTATCTAGTAATCTTGGCAAAACATTAGAAGCAGATATGTATATCGTATCGGGCGATGGTGTCGCACATATTTCTCCACTAGATGTAACATACACAACTCTAAACAACTCTTGGCCCGGCACATTTATATACATGACCATTGGTTTTGATAGGCTAAAAACATATGACCTTCATAAACACCTAGAGGATTTTAGAAAACACGCTACCGAAACTGTAGCTAAACGAAATAATATAGTCCGCGCTCCCGAATTGTATATTGATATGTATAACTATTGCGGAGAACGGTGTGAAGTTAAACTAGAAGCTATTAATCTTAGAGAGCGAAAAATCATACCTGCTATACAAAAAGGAGAAACCGTAGTCCTTGATTTCTCTCACGCTATAACAGCTACACACAGCTTCTTAACCGCTTTATTGGCAGATCCAATTAAAATTCTAGGTCTCAAATCATATAAACAAATCAAGATTATAGGGGCTAATGAAACCATTCGGACAATTATAGATTTTGTGTTTGATACATATACAAATTAAATCAGCAACTATTCCTCACGACTTGCTCTAACACTTTACGGCCAGCTTCTTTATTCAACTTATTAATCGTATAATTTTTATTTCGCTTAATTTTCTCCGTCGTATCAAAGGCTTTAACCCATGCTGCTTCATCTTGTTGCCGCACAACTAAGGGTTTAAAAAAGCTTGATGTAGCCACTATCTTCACCTCCATTACTAGAATTAGTTATAAGATGTTCTGCCTCAATATTCTACAAATCTATTATAACAATTATAATCACTAAAAAGATAGATTAAGGGGGTGACCAATGGTCACCCCCTATTTCATTCCATATTAGGTTACTATCATTTATTCAATGATGGATTTAGGTATGGCCTTGTAAATATATAAGGAAATATATCCATCAACCATACTATGCACAATAGTGCCACCTCCAACGAGGACAAATACAACGTACATTAAGTCGATATTCGGTAATGTAGTAGTTGTATAGAATAGTAAACATGCAACAACTTCACCAATAGCATGAATGATAGCGCACACAAAGTTAAAAGTCACAAAAGAAAAAGCATTTGATAATACTTCCATGTGATTTTTAAGATACCACGCACCAAGCAACGCAAAAAAGATATGTGATGCTGCACGCATAACAATAACAAGAGGGAATCCTGCTACAAAGAATCCTAACGTGGATCCAATAACTACACAAGCCGCCGATTTACGTGATAAAAACATAGCCAAAAAGATTGGCACATGACTGGCCAGTGTATAAGACGCCGGTGGTATGACGACTTTCAATGGCATTACGATAGGGATCATAATTGCTAAAGCCATTAATAACGCAGTAATAGTGAGATTTCTGTAAATAGTTGATTTCATGGTAAACACCTCATTTTAAAACTATACTAAATACAAACTAAAAATACCTCACCAAATGCGATGCAATGTCGTAAGCGTTCTTTTACCGCACATGATATAGGATCATGCATCTGACTATATGACAAAAATCAGAGAACTAGTCAAGATGCACGAGCTTACATGACTACAAACGTTCAATAACAGCTTGTGCCATTTCTGTCGTACCCACACGTTTTAAACCATCGCGATAGATATCGCCTGTGCGGTAACCATCAACGAGCACTTGTTCAACAGCTTTTTCGATTGCGTCAGCCACTTGAGGCAAATCAAGGGAGTGACGGCACATCATAGCTGCGGACAAGATTGTACCCAATGGGTTCGCCAAGTTTTGCCCCATAATGTCTGGTGCAGAACCGTGGATTGGCTCATACAATGCTGTGCCAGTACCCATGGATGCAGATGGTAAAAGCCCGATAGAACCAGAGATAACAGCACCTTCGTCAGATAAGATATCGCCGAACAAGTTTGTTGTAACGATAACGTCGAATTGTGCAGGATTTACAACGAGTTGCATCGCTGTGTTATCTACGTAGAAGTAATCTGTTGCGATATCTGGATTAGCTGCCGCTTTCTCTTGAGCAATTTTACGCCATAAACGAGAAGAAGCCAATACATTTGCTTTATCTACGGATACAACCTTTTTATTACGTTTGCGAGCTGTTTCCATAGCAATGTCCATGATGCGCTCTACTTCGTAACGGCTGTAAGTTTCTTTATCCCATGCAAACTCGTTAGCGCCTTCGCCTTGTGCCTCTTCGCGTTCACCGAAATAAATACCGCCAGTCAACTCACGAACGATAACGAAATCTACATCTTGTACGAGTTCCTTTTTAAGAGGGGAATACTCTTGCAAGGATGGATAGATTTTTACAGGACGCAAGTTACAGAACAAACCAAGCTCCTTACGAAGACCGAGGATTGCTTTCTCAGGACGAATAGAAGGATCTACATTATCCCATTTAGGACCGCCTACAGCACCAAGCAAAACAGCATCAGCAGCTTTACAAGCCTCGATAGTATCCTCAGTCAAAGGCACACCATATGCATCAATAGACGCACCGCCCGCTTTTTTATCAATCCAATTAACCTTTACATTAGCTTTCTCAAAAGCCACATCACACACAGCCTTCGCTGCAGCAATAATCTCAGTACCGATACCATCACCAGGAATCAATACGATATTTTTTTCGCTCATCTATATATTCCTCTCCGACGATGAAGCCCCGTTGCAAGCCTCCATTGCCTTAACGGGCCGAGGCCATAGGCCTCGCCCTAGCAAAAGTCGTTTGCGACGGGGCTTCATCGTCTACATCTATCCATATGTACATCATTGCGAAAAAAATCGCAATGATAAGCTACATAGAGCCGAGGTGCATGCTCTGACGCGACTTTAGTAGGTCAAGGCCCTCGGCCGATGACCGTTAAGCTAGCTGGAGCGTCAGAGCATCACCGAGGCTCGGCCACGTACTTATTTGCGATGTTTCGCAAAGTTCACAAGACCTCCTGCTGCCGCAATATCTTGAATGAATTGTGGCAATTCAGTGCCTTGGTATTGTTCGTTTTTAGTCAAGTTGTACACGATACCTTTAGACAAGTCTACGCCGATAGCGTCGCCTGCATCGATACGATCGACTTGTTCGCCGATTTCAATAACTGGTAAACCGATATTGATAGCATTACGGAAGAAGATACGAGCAAAGGAGTGTGCAATGATAACAGGCACGCCTTTTGCTTTGATAACGCCTGGTGCGTGTTCACGGGAGGAACCACAACCAAAGTTTTTACCAGCTACCATGATTTCGCCAGCTTTTACATTTGGCGCGAATGTAGTATCAATGTCCTCCATCGCATGTTCCGCCAATTCGTTCCAGTCAGCAATCGCCAAGTAACGAGCTGGAATGATTACGTCTGTATCTACATCGTCGCCGTAGCGCCAGATTTTTTTGCTTTCAAAATCCATATTAAACCTCCTCAGGGCCTGCAATGCGGCCTAATACAGCACTTGCTGCCGCCACGTAAGGGCTTGCCAAATATACTTCAGAATCAACGTGACCCATACGACCACGGAAGTTACGGTTTGTAGTAGAAACGGTTCTTTCACCAGCTGCCATGATACCCATGTAACCACCTAGGCAAGGACCACATGTTGGCGTGGACACTGCGCAGTCAGCTTGAATGAAGATGTCCAATAAACCATCTTTCATAGCTTGATCGTATACATCTTGGGAACCAGGAATTACGATACAACGAACGAATGGAGCTACTTTGCGACCTTTGAAGATTTCTGCAGCTGCCACCAAGTCTTCGTAACGGCCATTTGTACAGGAACCGATGATAACTTGATCGATTTTAATATCTTTGTCAATCTCGTTGATGTAATGTGTGTTGGATGGCAAATGAGGGAATGCTACAACTGGTTGCAATTGGGACAAATCGATAGTCACAGTTTGAGCATATACTGCATCAGGGTCAGGATTAATAGGTTCTACAGGACGATTTACGCGGCCTTTAATGTATGCTTCAGTAATTTCATCATATGGGAATACGCCACATTTACCGCCAGCTTCGATAGCCATGTTACAGATTGTAAGGCGGTCAGCCATAGTCATGTGTTGTACGCCTTCACCAGCGAATTCAAGGGCCATATAACGAGCGCCGTCTACGCCGATTTTACCAATTAAATCAAGGATTACGTCTTTACCAGTTACCCATTTGTTAGGTTTGCCGATAAGCTCAACCTTAATTGTTTCAGGTACTTTGAACCAAGTTTTACCTTCTGCCATAGCAACGCCCGCATCAGTGGAGCCTACGCCTGTGGAGAATGCATTTACCGCACCATATGTACAAGTATGGGAGTCAGCACCGATCATCATTTCCCCAGGGCCGATAAGACCTTTTTCTGGCAAAATAACGTGCTCGATACCCATTCTACCTACTTCAAAGTAGTTTGTAATGCCATGTTCGCGTACGAAGTCGCGCATGACTTTCGCTTGTGTAGCAGATTGAATATCTTTGTTTGGTGTGAAATGGTCAGGCACCAAGTAGATTTTATGACGGTCAAATACAGGTTTGCCGATTTTTAAGAACTCTTTACGCGCTGGTGGGAATGTGATGTCGTTCATCAATACCGCATCCAAATGACATTCGATGATTTGGCCCGGTTTTACAACATCAAGACCCGCGTGGCGAGCCATATTCTTTTCAGTAATGGTCATACCCATATTATTCTTCCTCCTGTTGTTCTAGCTCCATAGCTAGGAATACTGAGTTTACTGCATTAATATATGCATTTACACTTGATTTAACGATATCGGTGCTAATACCACGACCATGGTACAAGCGACCGTTATATTCTACCTTAAGGGTTGCTTCCCCAAGGGCATCTTTACCTGCTGTGATGGCGCGGATTTGGTAATCTTTTAAGCTAATTGGCAAGCCAACCACACGTTCAACCGCTTTAAGGGATGCGTCTACTGGACCGTCACCTACGGCAGCATCAGCTTTTTCACCTTCTGGGGTCATGAGGCGAACGTCAGCGTATGCGTAGCCTTTTTCACCCAATTTGTAATATTGAGCCACAAGCTCGAATGCTTTTTTATGATGTAAGTTATCTACTACAAGAGCGATAATGTCATCATCGTATACTTGTTTTTTACGGTCTGCCAATTCTTTGAATTTAGCGAAGAGGTCGTTGATTTTCTCTTCTGTGAAAGATTGGAAACCAAGTTTTGCCAAATGATCGGCAAAGGCATGACGACCAGAGTGTTTGCCCAATACGAGGTCTGTTTTTTCAGCCCCTACGGACTCAGGAGTCATGATTTCATATGTTTCAGGATTGCTCATCATACCATGTTGATGGATACCAGACTCATGAGCAAAGGCATTAGAGCCAACGATTGGTTTGTTTGGTGGAACTACGACACCTGTCAAACGACTTACTAGTTTAGAAACTTTCGTAAATTGTTTTGTATCAATGTTCACTTGAAGGTCACCGAAGTAATCATGGCGTGTTTTAAGAGCCATTACAACTTCTTCAATCGCTACGTTACCAGCCCGTTCGCCTAGGCCATTAATTGTGCCTTCTACTTGGCGTGCACCTGCTTTAATAGCAGCTAACGTATTTGCATTAGCAAGACCTAAGTCATCATGACAGTGAACGGAGATAATTGCATTTTCAATGCCTGGTGTATGTTCTTTAATATAGCGGATTTTATCACCGAACTCATTAGGGTTCATGTAACCTACTGTATCTGGTACATTAATAATTGTTGCACCACCAGCAATGGCAACACCAAATACTTGGCATGCGAAATCTAAATCAGAGCGTGCCGCATCTTCACCAGAGAACTCGATTTCATCAACCTTACCTTTTGCATATGCCAATACGGATTTAACCTTATCCAATACCTCTTGGCGAGTCATTTTTAATTTATATTCCATATGAAGCTCGGAAATAGCAATGAATACATGTAAACGGCTACGTTCCGCATCTTTCAATGCATCAATCGCTTTTTGTACGTCCTTTTCATTAGCACGAGCCAACGCACAAATTGTTGCGCCTTTCACTTCGCGTGCAATCGTTTGTACTGCTTCAAAATCCCCAGGGGATGCTGCTGGGAAACCAGCCTCGATTACGTCGATGCCGAGGCGTACTAGGCCTTTCGCAATTTCAATTTTTTCAGGGGTTTGTAAAGATACACCTGGTGTTTGTTCCCCATCACGAAGGGTTGTATCGAAGAAATATACGCGATTTTGATCCATAATCTTCACCTTTTCTGTACTAATAAAACATAACAGTTTATTATATCTATTCATTGTGAAAGTTTAGTCAAACAAAACGTAGAATTAAAGTGCGTGCTCGCAAGCGACTTTAGTAGGCTGAAGACCGTTAAGCTAGCTGGAGCGTCAGATCACCACTTTAATTCGGTCACGTAGTATGGTTGACTAAACTTTTATAAAAAAAAGCCCCTCAGAACAACTGTCGTTGCTCAAAGGGGCGTTATATACATAACACGGTACCACCCTAATTGGGACTCGTTGCGGGTATAACGGAACCACCGTCGATGACTACTGCTGTATTCGCCACCAAAGCTCACGGGAGAGTGTCAGCGTACAACCTCTATTGCCTCGCACCAACCGGCAACTCTCTGAAAGCAGGATCTGTAAACCTTTATACCCATTCATCGCTTGTTTTAAGATATAAAGGTATTGTACTGTATTCTATAGACTTATGTCAATTAAAATAAAATGAATATGACGTATTCTAATATTTATCTATATATTTCTCTTTATCGTTCCTTCTAGAAACATATATATGTACGGTGTATAATTTAGTTGTTACTACTCCAATCTGGTAACAGAAAGGAGGTGAGACTATGTTAGACATTTTGATATCCCTTTTAATGTCTATCGCAGCAGGTATAACTTGTCACTATATCTGCAAGTGGCTAGATAGACAGTCTCGTTAGTAACTAGCACAATAAAAATAGCAGGGTGGCCGCCCTGCTATTTTTTCGTTCATATGAGACTATGTCACATATTGACATCCCTTGTCATATATAGAATAACACTTCACTATAGTATAGTCAATGTGCCATCTACGTAATCAATCTTAAAAGCTTATCCACTCTAAATTCTCAAAATTATTTAAAATTCGTTTATCCATTTTTACCACTTGATTAGATAGCTCTATTTGACCATTAATAAATGAAATATCTGTATACCATTCCTTTAACCCCGCATACACTTCATTCTCTAAATCAATAATAATAGTTTCAATGGGATCCCAGGTTTTGCATCTTACAGACTCGACCATAACCATACTATTACCTATGAAAGTAACATCCCTACCATAAATCCAAAATGGCAATGCTTTTCCCTTTATAGAAATAGAATATATAGCATCTCCATGAGGCGGTTCCGTTTCATATTGCGCTTTTATATTGTACTTTTCCATTATCTCATTGCTAGCATTTTCTATATATGGCAACGTTGAAATCTTGTAATTTTCTAGGTTCATAAAAACTCCGTTATTTTTAATATCAAACATAACAAAGAGGACCATACAGCCTTGGTTTATCACCACGATCTGACAAAAAAGCCCTTGCTAGGACCGGCATCCTTTGCAAGGGCGTCTTTAGTGCATTTAATCAACACTTTGCTCTATCGGTATCTTACCATAAAAAGTAAAATATTGTCATTATGAATAACTTTATTTTCATATATAATATAAAAACCCCTCGGAGTTGCCGCTCCGAGGGATTTTGTAGTTAATTGCACAACTATCAATTGGCTATATAGAATATACTACACTTAAAATGTTTTTTCAATAAAAATAGCAGGGCTACCACCCTGCTATTTTTCGTTCATATGAGACTATGACAAAACATGAAGTTACCTATGTAATTATCATAGTTCTGTTATCAGAAGTCACTATCATTGCACTAGTTAAATAGTACAATGATAAACGCCTAACATATAGAGGAGTGCAGTCCTCTAACAGGTTAGGCATCATCATAATTTTGTTCAGTTTTAGATGAGCCTAATGTCCTAATCACGTTAATGGGCTCTCTATATATGTATATAATAAGCTAACCTTACTTAAAAAGATAGTATAATAAATAGCTCAATTTATACTTACACTATTAATCATTTCTCTAGCCCGCTCAACAGAAACTGGGTCATTAAATAAGAACACATGGTTCTGCCCCGCATGTTTCCAAGATGCTAAGTAAACGGCGTCATCCACCATTCGATAGGTTATCGTCATCCCATTTATAACATCGATTTTCTGAGGTAAGTAATCCTTATAATCACCTGCGATATTACCTGATACTGTAGATACTCGGTATTTGATATACTTTGGCATATCGTCGGATCTATCGAAATATCTCCCTTTTAAAAGTTCATGGTACGCATAGACCACTTGCAACACATCACGATCTACAATGGACACATGAACAGCATGAAACCGGTCTAACCCCATAGGCACTTGAGGATTAAAATTCAGATGTTGCTTAGCCTCATATACAGTATCAAACACCTCTAGCGATTGACCTTTACGAGTGCTTCTATAATCCTCATCAATCATAGTGCAACTTCCAAGTCTATCTGGACAAGGAAACTCATTTCGATCACCATAAGGCTGATCATAAATAGAATTACCATTAAGACGGAACCGCATCAACTCATCTGCGGACACAACATTGATGGAACCTATAAAAGCTAGCGTAGCTAACGCACATACAACCTTTTTCATGATATATTCCCCTGTAAACAAACTACATATAGTAAGTTAATTATATCACCTAAAAAGCTAATATTCTTATATTCATAAGTATTTTTCGTCCAGGAAAAGATATGTATTATGCTTGCAATTCGCAGTTATAAGATCGCAATTATATAGCATTTGCATTACAATAGAAGTAACAGGAGGTGATACTATGGCTAAAACAGCCTCTATCAGTTTGCGTATCGAGCCAGCTGTAAAAGCACAATTAGAAGCACTATATGCTAGCTTTGGCATATCCGTAACTGATGCGATTAATATTTTTCTCCACACATCACTAATGGAAGGCGGATTTCCATTTCAACCTAAACAACCTCGTTATAATGCAGAAACAGAAGCTGCTATTCAAGAAACGAAAGATATATTAGCAGGAAAAATAAAAGCAAAATCATATGCTAATGTAAAAGAAATGATTGAGGATTTATAGAATTACACATCGAACCAGATTGGCTTCTAGTTTATGCAATTAAAGATGACATATTAGTATTATCTTTAACTCGCACGGGCAGCCACTCAGATTTATTCTAACTAAGCTTAAGAGGAATGTGAAAGCATTCCTCTTTTCTATTCCCCCAAAAATTTATACCAGTTATCATCATAAATCTATCACATTTGATAGTATCTATCGCAAATCGTTCTACTATTCAAAATTATTGTAGGTGTTATAATGAACTTATAAAAACGGACAGGTGCTCATATGATAGTAAGTGCATCTTTCGAAACTCCTATTTACTAGTTATATCAAGGAGATTATCATGACACATACACAATTAACACAACTCGTACAAGCATTATTAGATGCACCACAAAGCAATCCTAAAGTAAAAGAATTCGCTCAATCTTGGATTAATGCAGAAGGTACACCTAAACAAGAAGAACTTACAAAACAACTCGTATCCGTAGCAGAACAAAATATTGCACTTATCGACGAAACAATCGGCTTTGCAGGGTCTGAACTCGCTACACAAATCCTTGGCGCAGAAGGCGCAGCTAACCTCTTACAACACGCTAAAGACATTAAAGCAGAAGGCGCAGAATTCTGTGACTGCGCTGCCTGTGTAGCCGCAAAAAATATTATCGATTTGAAAGCGGAAATTCAATAACTATTATAGAAAGAGACTCCAATAGAAGAGTCTCTTTTTTTTATACATTATCTATTCTGCTCTTTACCTTTATAAAAAATCACTTTAGATACTTTATCTCTATTTTTATTAATAACTAAACTAATTCCATATTTATAGTTATATTTAGACTTTGTAAGCTCAATCAATTTATGCTTATCTTTTGAAACTTTAGATTTATTCCACCAAGTTTTTACTTCTATCGCAATAAAATTATTACATTTACCTCTCTTATGGATAATAATATCTGGTATTACATTCTGATTTAGTTTTTCGACAAATTTACCCTCACAACCAAATCTATTATACTCACAATCCACATCATAACCTTCAAATAAAGGGGTAAGATATACGCCCAATTTATGAGTAATAGATCGTTCACTAACATGATTATTCTCTTCAGAATAAATCAAATATTGGTCCTTTTCATATAACTTATTTAAAGCTTCTTCCACCTTATCTAAAATATCATTTAAATTATTCATAAGACTCTCTCTGCTTAATCTTCAAATTATGATAAATATAGCAACAATGTAGCAATAAATTTATTTACTTACTTCATATCTAATGATTGCAATCTTTGAACAAGTTTATCTGTATACCCATAGATATCACTAATATTTTCAATTGTATATTTAATTTGTTCACCATTTTCAACAATAGCAATATACTTCTTATTCTTTTTAATATAGATTCGACATAACCATTTAGTAATACGATCATCTAAGATTATTGCAAAGTAACTTTCTTTATCACTATAAGAAATTCGTTTTACATCAATATATTTACTAAGAATTGCTCTTACAATGTAATATGCTTCAAGTTCTTCTTCTGTTGTAACAATATTACTCTCTACCTCACCATTAATATTTGCATCTTCATTATCAGCTTGCGACTCTGTTGTTGAGACCGGCTCTGTATTTGCAAAAGCAGTCTCAATCTTCTTATTAAGCATTTCTTTTATAATATAATCAAATGCGTTCTTTACAATAGGCGTATATTTTTCAATAACCGCTTGTGTCTTCGCTCGATTATATACACCCTTACCTAATATAAACTTAACTAGTTCTTCACTAGGATCATCTATTTCATCTTTAATAATTTGTCTAATTTGAGCCTCATTTTTTAAGCCCTCTGCAGAATCATAAATTGCATCCTTATCAAAATTTTCTTTTGTAAAATGCTGTAACTTTGCAATTTGCTCATCACGTAGCTCTAATAAGTTAATCTCTAAAAATGGGGCTTCATCCATCTTATTGACTTCATCAATATCTGTATAGAATCTATATACGATACCATTTGTAAGAATAGCAAACTTGGCTGTTGTTGTACCGAAATAGCGATATAATTGAGAGTCATGCTTCTCTAGTCTTTCATTAATTGATTTACACTCGACTAAAATAATAGGTTCATTATCTAACTTAATAGCATAATCAACTTTTTCTCCCTTTTTAATCCCTACATCTGCTACAAACTCAGGCATAAACTCATTCGGATTAAATACATCATAACCAAGAATTCTAAAGAAAGGCATAATAAGTGATGTCTTAGTTGCCTCTTCTGTCAAAATATCATTTTTTAAAGTTTTAATGCGTTGCACATGTGATTTAATAAGGCCTTCGAATTCTATAACAATACCTCCTATACATACTTCACCTTATTTATATATTTCTACATAGAAACAAAATTTCCTGCATATATTAGCATTATTAATTTATAAAAGTAATAAACAGGAAGTAATAGTAAAAAGGCTGTAACAGAATACATTTGTGTATTCTGCTACAGCCTCTTTGTTTACTCACTTGCTTCCACAAGTGCTTTTGTATATGGGTGTACCGCTTCTTTAAGTCGTTTTGATTCGATGTTTTCTACGATTTGCCCCTCTTTCATAACGATGATTCGGTCTGTTACGGCTTGTAAAAGTCCGACGTCATGGCTGACGAACACATAGCCGAAGGGTTGTTCCGTATGTAGTTTTTGTAATAGGTCTAGCACCAACTTTTGGTTCACCGCATCAAGGGCTGATGTAGGTTCATCAAAAAGTACTAGTTTAGGATTCATGAGCATAATCCGTGCTAATACAACACGTTGTAGTTGACCACCACTGACTTCGTGAGGGTATTTATGAACCATATTTTCTGGCAAGTCTACTCGTTGCATCCATTTACGGATATCGTCCTTTGCTGATGCCACATCCATGAGATCATAGTTGATATACGGCTCTAAGAGAAATGCTTCTAAGTTCATCCGTGGCGGAATGATGGCCAAAGGATTTTGAAACATCATCTGCATAGAACGATAGATGTCTCTATGGTTTTGGATGGATGTAACATCCTCTCCAAATAGTTTTAGAGTACCAGAAGTAAGTTTTTCTAGCATCGCAATTAATTTGAGAAGTGTACTTTTACCAGAACCACTACCACCAGCAATTCCTACGCGTTCATTGGCAGCTACAGAAAAGGATACATTGTCAACAGCGTGAACCGTATGATTGTGGTTTGTATATTGTTTACAGATATTCTCAAGTTGAATCATACTACACCACTTTCATTACGGAATCTAATAAAATACGAGTATACTCATCTTTTGGACATGCCATAACCTCTTCGGTAGAGCCTACTTCAACGAGTTGTCCCTTATTCATAACGCCAATGCTATGAGCAATACGTGCAGCAGCCTTGATATTATGGGTTACGATAATTACCGTTGCTCCAAGGGCTTGCGTCACTTCACGTAACAGATCTAACACAGAGGCTTGCACGAGTATATCTAAGGCGCTAGTGGGCTCATCGGCAAAGACAATAGTAGGTTTTAAGATGAGACTCAATGCTATGGCTAACCGTTGTTGCATACCACCACTTAGCTGGAATGGATACGACTGTAATATACGTTCTCCCCCATCGAGATGAACGAGATTAAGCATATCGATAACACGGCTAGCATCATAGCTTTCACCATGGGCATGGAACAAATCCTTAAAATGATTTTCTACGGTCCGATTTGGATTTAAATAGGCACTAGGATTTTGAAAGATCATGGAAATCTCTGTACCACGTAATTTGCGCCAATCGCTATCACTCAAGGTAGAGATGTCGATGCCATTTAACAAAATTTGACCTGTTATAGTAGCTTGTTTCAACATGCCAAAGGCGGCGCGGACTAGCGTAGATTTACCAGATCCGCTTTCACCAACGATGGCAAAGACCTCGCCATTAGGCACGGAGAAGGATATATTGCGCACCGCCTCTTCCGTACCATATGCAATTGTTACATCATCAAATGCAATGCAATCAGATTTATTCAATAGTAGAATCCTTTGTTAATAAGTAGTAATCGATTGGATGTACTGGTACATTTTTAACCTTATTAGTGGATACAACTGTTGCACTTGGATACAACAAGTAAATATCTGCTACATCATCAACTAAGATTTGTTGCGCTTGTTTTGCAATAGTAGAGCGTTCGTTTTGATCAAATGTTACGGACAATTGGTCGATTAACGCATCTACTTGAGGGTTAGAGTAAGCGCCAACATTAGCTTTTGCGCCGGATTTGTAGAACAAGCTGAGGAACCAATAAGGATCATTTGTAGACATGGTAATAACGTTACGTTCTACCAAATCAAAGCCATCTGTACCTAGTGTATCCACTTCATCAGGGCTTTGTAATTTCTTAAGTGTTACATTGATACCCGCTTGTTTCAATTCTTGTTGAATTTCTTCGTACATACTAGTGTCTTTACCCCAAACAGCTAATGTTAGAGATAATTCTTTACCATCTTTAGCATACACACCATTTGCATTTTTAGCATAACCAGCTTGTGTTAAGATTTGGTCCGCTTTAGCTACATCAGTTGTCGCTTTGTTAGCGATTGTATCGTAACCTAGGTTTGCAGAAGGTGGGAATGGTGCTGCACCTGGTGTGGAACCATTACCGATGATTTTCGCCATGGAATCATAGTTAATGATATGAGCTACTGCATTACGTACATCTTTATCATGTAATGGAGATGCTGCAGTTTGGTTCATTTTTAACATGAACACACGAACGCCAGAGATATCTTGGATATTGAAACCATCTTTAAACAAGCTACGGTTAGCAGAGTCCACCTTTTGGATGACATCAACGTCTTTAGATTGCAATGCCATCGCACGTTTATTGTTGTCTTCGATGTCTTTTACTGTTACAGAATCAAGACCTGGTTTGCCGCCCCAGTAATCTGCAAAGGCTTCTAGTTCAATGGTTTCACCCTTTGTGAAAGATTTAATTTTATAAGGGCCTGTAAGAACTGGTTTTGTTGCCACGTCCTTAAGATCCGCTGTATCCATGATGACAAACGCAGGTTCTGTTAAGCTAGACAACAAGGAGCCATTAGGCTCTGTTGTTTTGATAATCAAGTTTTGACCATCTACGGTAATGGACTCGATTTTAACAGCTTTTGCGGAACGAGCACTTTGTTTCATAGTGTACTCGATGGACTCTTTTACCTTTTGTGGCGTCATAGGTGTGCCGTTTTGGAATTTTACATTTTCACGGATATGGAATTTCCATGTAGTAGGGTCCACATTTTCCCAAGAATCCGCTAATTGTGGGGCAAATTTCATGTCTGGTGTAACAACAGCTAATGTTTCGCCAGCACCGATACGAGTCAATGTCCACGCATCCCATTCGTGTGTTGGGTCTAATGTTTCACCAAACCAATACAGACCAACATTCATGTGTTTTCCTTGCTTAGCCGTATCACTGCCACACCCCGTCAAGAGGGCCACCATGGACAACACGGCTAAACATACTAATAACCAACGTTTCATACTTTCTCCTTTAAAAATACATCGCCCACTAGGGCTTTCACCATAAAAAATCTATACAAAGCGCAGTTAACGAGATACATCGAGTGCATCGCGCAACGCATCGCCAATATAGTTGAATAAAACAACAGTAATAAAAATGGCAAGCCCTGGATAGATCAATAGCCACGGTGCCGTTTGTAGGAAATCTCGGGAACTTAATAAGATTGTGCCCCACTCTGGATCTGGCGGTTGTACACCAATACCGATAAGCGAGAAACTTGCCACCAAGATGATAGCGTCACCGAGATGTTGAATGATTACAATCAATAGGGATGGCAGTACATTTGGCAAAATGTATCGCCACAGGATGCGCAGATTTGATGCGCCCGACATGCGAGCGAAGGTAATGTACTCCGCGTGACGTTCAATCTGTACAAGACCACGTGTAATGCGCGCATATTCCGCCCATTTTGTAATACACAAGGAAATAATGACATTCGGAATGCTAGGTCCCATGATACCGATGAACGCGATGGCAATCACCATATTCGGAAACCCTAACACCAAATCAATCAAGCGAGATAGCCAGCGGTCAATACGAGGCGTAGAAAATCCTGCCAAGCCACCGATGACAATACCGATGGCCCCACTAATGCCAATGATGGTGAAAGCAATCCCTAAAGAGGCTTTACCGCCATAAAGGATGCGAGACCACACATCACGGCCCAGCTGATCAGTGCCTAATAAGTGCGTGCTACTAATATCTTGCAACCGGTCTGCCACATTCGTAGCCTCTGGATTAAATGGAGCTATGTATGGAGCACAGAGGAATACTAAAATCCATAAAGTTGCTAAGACTAACATAATGTATAAGGTGTACGGCTTTTGTCTATTCATAAGAGCCTCCTTGTATAGCGGCCCTTCGTTTAGGGTTTAGCCAATAACTCAATGCATCAATGATGATATTGATAATAATGAACACCAATGTAATCCAAATGATATAGCCCTGCATCAATACAAAGTCTCGCGCCATAATGCCTTGTACCATCATGTACCCAATACCCTTGATGGCGAATACTGTTTCAATAACAGCAGAGCCACCAAGCATAGCGCCCATCGTTACGCCCATCATAGGCAATAACATCAGTCCTACATGAGGGAATATATATCGAGTAAATACCATCCACTCTGGTAAGCCTAATGCACGCGCCCCTTGTACGAAGGGACGCCTGGATATCTCTAAAATAGCATTACGCAAGCGACGGATATATAGTCCACATAGCCATAGAGCTAATGTAACAGCTGGCAATATATAAGCAGAGAAACCATTTGTGTTCGTTACTGATACAATCTGTAATTTAACGCCAAATAAGTAGAGCAACAATAACCCCACCCAGAAGCTAGGAATCGCTAAGGCTAGAAACGTCAATAATCGTACACCATGATCCACCCATGAATCCTTGTACTTGGCGGACAGCATCCCTAGTGGAATGGTCACTACAATTCCCATGACAAGTGCTAGTGATACGAGGCCCAATGTATTAGGCAAGGCCCCCGATAACAATGTGATTACCGGCATTGAATACAGGATCGATTCCCCAAAATCACCCCGTACAATTTGTCCAAGCCAACGCACATACTGTTGCCACCACGGATCATTGAGACCTAATTGTTCTCTTAATTGAGCCACCAACACCGGATCAGGCGTGGCACCCACGAGATTAAATTTCATTGCCACCGGGTCGATAGGAGATAATTTTATCAATACAAATGTACCGATAGTAACTACCAATAAAATACCTACAATACTCGCCAAACGCTGTAGTATTAATCGATACAATCCATCACCTACCTTCTTTATCACAAAATAGCTATATTTATATTCTATCAATGTAATACTTAGATAGATATACCCATACAGGTATTTAGAATCGTTATCATTATGAAAGTTTTGCATACCAACAAAAACAGCCCCTCATACGAGGAGCTGTTTATATAAAACCCTTACATTTCATGCGAGTACTGCACTGTAGATCGCATGCCATTCCATCAAGAATAGTTTGTATCAGGCTGTATTATTTCATATGTGATTTTGGTGCAACTGTATTAGCAATGATCGCTTTTGCCATATCTCGATTTACAGGACGTTCAAAGTACATCGCATGGTTTTGACCATCTTTTGTCCAACCAGCGAGGTATACCATTTTTTCGCCACCTTTGAAAGTAACCTTTGTACCGTTTACCTTTTCTGTAGCTGTAACGCGATAATCGTTATAATTACCACTGATATCACCTTTTGTAGTACCTACACGATACACAATACGTTTGCCTGCCGCTTGGTTCCGCGTTGTATCTTCACCAGCTTGGTAAACATACACAACTTGCAAAACATCTTTATTGATTGTGCTTACAGACTCAATATTATAACCTACAGGTAATACTTTAGGTAGATGAGGCATAATATTCATGTATTTAGCAGCTTCATCAATAGTGGCGAATTCATGAATTGGGCTTGGCATGCCAACCATAGACGCTGCCTGTTCTGCAACTACAGGTTTAGCTGGATCTGGTTTTACATCAAAAGTACCTTGTGCACCAGCAACAGTGTAAGAACCTACACAAGCACACGCAACTGCCATTAATACAAATTTTTTAATCATGGGTATAATCTCCCTTCGGTCAATAAAAAAAATTATTAAAAACACATTTATTTTTCATGTGATTTTTCCTCAACAATATTACGGATAATAGCCTTCGCCACATCTCGTGTAACGGGGCGATAAAAATCTAAGGAGTGATTTTGTCCATCTTTCATCCACGATGCAAGATAAACCATTTTGTCACTGCCTTTAAAAGTAACCTTCATACCGTCTACACGTTCAGTTTCTATCACCTTATGAATTTTATGGTCACCTCTGATATCACCAGTTAACTTAGATGAACGATATATAATATATGCGCCTCCATCTTGATTATAACATGGCTCCGCACCAAATTTGTAGACATATACAACTTGTAATATATCTTTCTCTAAAGTGATGACAGATTGAATATTAAAGCCTACAGGTAACAACTTTGGCATCTGTGGTGTAATATTCATATACTCCGCCGCTTCTTTAACTGTGGTGAACACATGTACAGGACTCGGCATAATAAAATTTGGTTCCGTAGGTTCAACTGAGATTCCACCAGTCATAGGCACAGAACGATCCCCAACAGATGGCTCGTGAGCACTAGTAATGCTATAGAAACCAATAGCTGCACATGCTAAAGAAGTCACTAGTAATGTCTTTATCTTTGTTGTCATAACAACAATCTCCAAAAACAAGAATACTGCCTATATCATTTTAAAAAGCTTAGTATTTAGCCTATTATTTCTTATGTACCATAAAACCTGCTGCTTGTTGGTTAGCCATGATGGTTACATCAGAGATTTGCAAGCGTTTAGGTTGGTTTGTTACATATAGTACTACATCGGCCACATCCTCTGGTTGAACCGCCTCAATGCCAGCATAAACGGAAGCTGCTCTTTCAGCATCTCCGTGAAAGCGAACTTCACTGAATGGCGTTTCTACAATACCTGGTTGAATGGTAGTCACCTTAATATCTGTAGCTATGGTATCCATACGAATGCCATCGGCCAACATTTTGACAGCTGCCTTTGTAGCACAGTACACAGCGCCGCCTGGGTACGCATAAATTCCAGCAGTAGAGCCCATGTTCACAATATGGCCACTATTTTGAGCCATCATGAACGGCAATACAGCCTTAGTCACATAAAGAAGGCCTAATACATTCGTATTAATCATTGTTACCGCATCATCAACAGCACTATCTTGGAAAGGATCAAGCCCTTGTGCAAGACCCGCATTATTAACGAGTACATCGACGCCACCAAAAGCCTCGATAGCTGGTTTTACCTTAGACTCTACATCTTCGCGTTTGCTCACATCGAGAACGAGCGTATCTACACGAACGCCATATTGCTGTTCAAAATCCTCCTTAATCGCCGCCAAGCGATCTGCACGACGACCAGCAATCAATACATTATCTCCATCTTGAGCGAAAGCTCGGGCACACTCAAGGCCGATACCAGAAGTAGCACCTGTAACGAAAATTTTGCGGTTCATATGTATTCCTCCTTCTATTTAACAGTGATGACAGGGGCGGAAAAAAGACACGCTATCGCGCAAGCGGGACCCGAAGTCTTTTTCCCGCCCCTATCATCACATACTTTAAATACATCGGTCCTGAATTACATAATGAAACACAAAGATTTTCATTACTAAACAAAGAAAAAGAAAGTAATTCAGGACCTCTATCAGATTGTGTCCTCTCTACGGTAGGGCCAAAGTCGGTTTTGGAAGCCCATCAGGACCTGTTTTAAATACGTTATCCTTATTTCCCGCAAATATTTTCGTTACAGGAATAAAGAAAAAATAGTAATTCAGGACCTTAATTATAATTTATGTTTTGTGGATCCTTCTTTTGGATTTGTATCGATTGTTTTACCAAGTTCGGTTTCATTTATATCTTGGATTTCATAGCCCCAGCGTTTTAGCATGGTTTGTTGTTCTTGTTTTAGGAAATCGAAGAATTGAATGCGATGTTGCTCAGGGCTTTCATAATATCCAATTAAAGCGGTCCGATATTCTACTTCGCGAGATTTCGTTATCGTAATTGGGCATAATCCATTCTGAATAAGGTTTCCATTCATCATGAGCAGAGCGGTTCGTTTATTGCCATCGCCAAAGAACTGGTTACGAGCCATCTCGGCATATAATAGAAGCGATTGTTCCAACGGATTATCCTCTAGCTCTTGGCACCTAGCTATTAATTCGTCCCAACAGGAATTTAAATCCAAAGGATTAGGCGGTGTATAACTTGTACCACCTATAGCTACTGGTGCATTGCGAAATCCACCAAATCCTAGGCGGTTCTCACTTTCAGAAACCAACTTATTATATTCGATAGTCACTAACTTATTAATCTGAAATCGTTTTAACCGCAAATCCTCTATCAAGGCTTGCCAGCCACGATTAATATTATCTATCTGTCGAGTCTCACTTACACTGAGCCCCGCCACAGAAGTACCACACACAATCGTCTCAACCTGCGGATACGTTGCCGTGTTACCCTCCATCTGAGCCATATCAAACACAAACTGAGCCCGCAACTTCTCAGCAATAAACAATGCCAAATCAAAACCTACATAACCATTACTATCAGCAGTCACAACATCACCTCCCTACGTCCATTCAACTATGATATGTATAACACCATTTTACCATATTTCTACTTGTATTATTCCAACGAATATGTTGGCACTAATTTAAGGGGAAACATAAAAAGATTGGGCCTATGGCTGTATTGACTGTAGAGAGGAGAAAGAACCCCTTTCAAAAAACGACTTTGGCCCTGCGGAGGCCGCCGGCCGGAGTCAGACCCGGCCGGTGGAGTTTTTTGGAAGGGGTCCTTTCTACTACGGCAATTAAGCTAAGGGCCCAATCTTTTTATGTTCTATTTTAAATGCGCCAACATATCGTTGAGAACTTCCATACAATCCCCAACAATCCCATAGTTCGCGTGTTGGAATATTTCCGCTTTCGGATCGTTGTTAATGGCCACGATTGTATCGGCACCAGAGATGCCGCTTACGTGTTGGATAGCGCCAGAGATACCAAATGCCAAGTATAGTTTAGGGCTTACGGTTTTACCTGTTTGGCCTACTTGGTATGGCAATTCAATCCAGCCTTTTTCAACGAGTGGACGGGTAGCGCCTACAACGCCGCCGATAGCATCAGCGAGTTCGTAGAGTTTATCAAAGTTTTCCTTTGAACCCATACCACGACCGCCAGCTACGATGATATCCGCTTCTTGGATATTATAACCAGACTTGCTGAATGGAATAAAATCTAGTCGTTTGGTGCGAATGTCTTCGGACTTGAGGTCAAATTGTTCAAGTTGGATACGGCCCCAACTGTCCGCAATGCGCTCAGGTTTTTTGAATACATTAGGCCGAACAGAGCCCATTTGTGGACGATGGTTTGGCGAAATAATTTCAGCCAAGATATTGCCACCTAAAGCAGGACGGGTCCATTCTACAAGGCCTTCTTCTGTATCTACGGTTAGGATAGTGCAATCTGCTACAACGCCATTTTGCATGCGACCAGACATGCGCGGTGCTAGGTCACGGCCATTATTGGTGGCACCAATTAAAAGGATATTCGGTTTATGGTCTTCAAAGAAATCCGTCAATACCTTTGTATAGCCATCTGTTGTATAGTATTTCAAGAGGGGACTTTCAAAAACGTGAACAATATCGGCGCCATGAGCCACAAGTTCCTCTGCCTCAGCTTGTACGTTTTCACCGAGGAGCATGACTTGCACGAGCTGACCCAGTTCCTTGGCGATGCGGCGGGCTTGACCGATAAGTTCATACGTAACTGGATGCACTACATCATCGATGGTATCAGCTACGACAAAAACGTCTCTGTATTCATCAAAATTTGTCATTATCGGTCACCTCCTTCGGAAACAGCATCAGCTTTAGCGGCCTCTGCTGCAAATGTATTTGGATCTACCGCCTTAGGTTCGCTAGGCACCACGCTTTCAACAGACGCAGCTCGCTGTACTGGGTCATTTACGTCAATGCCCTCATCGTCTTGCGCCTCTACAACCGGTGTGTCATTTGGCACCAAAAGGTGTGCGAACTTTTCAGGCTTGATGTGGTACGCCAATTCAAGCACCTTTTTAGCGCCTTCGTCGACGGATGAAAGCATTTCTACCTTGCCACGAAGCGGTGGTTGGTATACCTTGCGTACCCGTGTTGGGGAACCGGTAAGGCCAATGCGGCTTTCATCAATATGAGGCATATCACGTAAGGTAATATGATTAATAGTATATCGTTTCGCGTAAATGGAGCTCCAAAGGCCAGGTTGACGGGGCTCGTTAAGTTCGGCTGTCGTCGTCACAAGCAATGGCAACGGAGCTTCAATCACTTCATAACCATTCTCGTGCTCCCGCTTTACAATCGCCTTTTGAGAGGCTTGGTCTACGGAAAATTCACAAGCATAGGTAGCTTGCGCCATACCGAGTTCCTCTGCGATTTGAGGACCCACCTGTGCTGTATCGCCATCGATAGCTTGTTTACCGCAGAAAATGAGTTGGAATTGACGGTTCATGGTTCGTTGAATATGACGAATAGCGGATGCAATCGTATAACTTGTAGCCAATGTATCGGCACCACCAAAGGCACGATCTGTTACAAGCACCGCATCATCAGCGCCTAACGCCAAGCATTGACGCAATGCCTCTTCGGCTTGTGGAGGGCCCATGGTCACAACCGTAACGCGACTGCCTTCAATTTGGTCTTTCACAGTCAAAGCCGCCTCAAGCGCGTGCATGTCGTAAGGGTTTACAATACTAGGCAGACCTGTACGGATGAGATTATTTGTTTCCGGATCTAGTTTAATTTCCGACGTATCCGGTACTTGTTTTATACAGACTAATAATTCCATGCACTCACCCCTGTCTAAACTCTACGCCCTTGGCGTTACGAGGATATTTCCAAGTCTTAACAACACTGTGTCCACATAATACGCGACATGTGCCACATTCGAGACAACCTGCAAAATCAAAAGCAAGCGTGCCGTCCTCTTGCAATGTGTATAAACCTGCAGGACAACCATTCACGAGCTTCATCGCCTCTTCGCGGCTTACGCTTTCACCATCAATAATGATGTGAGGACACGTTTCATCTACATAATATTTATTCGCGCCCAAACGCTCTTCTAATTTCATAGGGAACGCCCCCCTTTCCATGCATCACGAATCAATCTGAATAGGCCTACATCCTTGACGCGGCGTAACAATTTTTTCATCAATGGCACCGCACCGTCACCATTTACGGTGAATACATCACGCATAAGATTGTTTACAAATGCAGGATACTCATTAAAAATACGCGGATTAGAGGCCAAGAATTTCGGCATATTTTTATACAATTTCATATCGCGACGCAACCAAGACGCCTTGATTTGTTTTTCGTACAATTTAGTAACGCGATCCATATTTTCGTCGCGTAGCGCCACATTGACCGCCTCAGCTGCGCACATGCCGGACTCGATAGCCAGATCCATACCACGAATCGTGTATCCAAGATTCATGCACATCCGCGCCGCATCGCCAACAACGATGTAACCCTTGCCGCCCAATTTTGGCATCGCTTTATAACCGCCTTCAGGCACAAGATGCGCGCTGTGTTCCTTTAATTGATCATTTTTCAAAAGCGGTGCAATTCTAGGATGACTGGTGAAAGCCTCCAACATTTCGTCAACTGATTTATCTGCCAAGCCGATGTCCTCAAGGCCTACTACCATGCCTACGGAAAGGCTGTCCTTGTTCGTATATATAAAGCCGCCGCCTAGTAGACCATCTGTCATATCGCCCAACGTGAGCCATGCCATGCCTTCATCACTAGATAACATAAGGCGATTCTCGAGGTCCTCTTTTTTGAATTTATATACCTCTTTCACACCCACAGCCATCGTCTTAGGATCGGTCGGGTCAGTTAAATCAGCCTCTTCTAAGAGCACTGTATTAGCACCTTCTGCGATGATAACAAGCTTTGCATACACCTCGTCATCGTGACAACGTACACCTACAACGCGACGTTTTTTACCTTCCCCTTCGGTGATGAGTTCCGTTACCTGCACATTAGAAACGAGCAAAGCCCCTTTCTTCTCAGCCTCTTCGGCCAGCCATTTATCGAATTTAGCACGCAACACAACATAGGATTCTTCATTTTCTTTCACATCTTGGTAACTATATTCGATGGTCGTCATCTCATTGCCAGCACCGATGGAAATACGTTCCTTCGTCACCTTTCTTTCAAGAGGCGCACGATTCCTAAAATCCGGTATCAATTTCTCTAGAGAATGCGTATAAATACGACCACCCATCATATTCTTTGCACCTGGCGCCATCCCGCGCTCAATGACCAACACCTTCACACGCTGCTCCGCCAAACGTAACGCCGCTGCAGCACCCGCCGGCCCTGCCCCCACGACGATAACGTCAAATCTCTCATTTCGATCTATTGCCATATACTCAGCTCCTTTTTATGAAAGCCTAACTTACATAAGTCTATATATTATATATTCACGATACAGATTGAAAATACCTTTTTAACATACCACATGTACATGAAAATTTTATAAGAAATAAAAAATGGGGCTGTAACAGAATGCGGTTTTACCGCATTCTAGTTGCAGTCCCTTTAAAATATAAGAAATACCAAGAAAATTAGATTTGTAAAATCCTATGTTCTCTTGGTATTTTTTGTTTTTAGGCGCACCTAAATAGACCTTTAGGCCTATTTAAAAATTTCTTAGTTTAAGCAGTTTCTTTTGCAGTAAATAATGTTGTGTTAACGCGTCCTGCTTGTATTCTGTTATGTAATTTTTCAATATTGAATCCCATAGCCAGTAGATATAACATCTTATGCACTTTTCCACTGCCACGGTGTAAAAATCGTCTAAACCCAAGATCTTGTTTTAACACACCAAATGCGCCTTCAACTTGAATGGAACGGTTAATTCGTAATTGAATGCCTGTATCACTAAGCAGTCTGTCTTGGTTTTCTGCCAATACAGCATCATATGCAGGTGTAATTTCAATTCGTTTTACTGGATTTACTGTTGTTGGTTTCATATACCGTTGGCATTCCTTCTTGTATCCACATCGGTTACAAGATTCGCAGACATATACCTTTCGCTCAGATATAAATCCGGTTTTGTTTTTAGCATTACGAGTTAAAGCATATTTTAATTTACGGCCTTTTGCACATATAAATGCATCTTCTTCTGGTATATATTCCATATTACGAGCTTTACTAATATCTTTAGCCCAAGCTCTAGTTTTTGCCTTTTCATAATATTGTGGTTTTATACAAGATAGGTACTGGTTGTTTTTTAACCAAGTTAAGTTCTCATGGCTATCATAACCAGCATCAGCCACCACATATGTGAATCGGCGACTATGGATCTGTTCTAATTGCTGTACAAATGGAATTAACGTATTCGTATCGTTGGGCTTAGCGAATACACCAACTCCCATAATATATTCAGAATGAACAGCTAATTGTACATTGTAGGCAGGTTTAAGCTGTCCATTACGCATATGGTCTTCCTTCATACGCATAAAGGTAGCATCATGATCTGTTTTAGAATAACTATTGCGTTCACCCATAATATACAACTGCTGTTCGTATTCTTTGCGTTTCTCATATAGAACTTCAGCTCGCTCATACAACCGTTGCAATGGTGTTTTATGCTTGCCTTTTCCTTGTACGAGTTCCATATGTTGTACTTCAATTTCTTTGGCTAAGAAAGTATATATACATTCATCATTCATATAATGGGTATCTAGCCCTAATTCATTCCAGATGTCTTGCTTTAATATAGCTAATTTAGATGGTAATGTATCTAGTCTTTTTTGTACTGCTTTTCGCCAGACAAAGGTGTACTTGTTGGCATTAGCCTCTAGTTTAGTTCCATCAATAAAGACTTCATTAAATGTTAAGGTATCACGTCTGTTAATAGCTTCCATCATCTGTGAAAACAGATTCATTAAGATATCTAGTGTACAACGTGCAAAAAATCGTTGAAAAGTCATATGACTTGGGGCTGAATAGCCTTGAAGAAGCCACATATAATTAATATTTTCTTCGCATTGTTGTTGTATCATACGTGTAGAATACACGCCGTTGGACATAGCATAGACAAAAATTTTGAACAGAATATGCGGTGGAACTTTAGATTTTCTCCCTTTAGGAGAATACAAATGCTGTAACTCTTTATAGTCTAATTCCTCCAATACAGCATCAAGTAACCGCACAGGCGCTGTTTCTTTTATCAAAATGCCATAATCCAATGGTAAAACTAGTTGGCGAGGCATTACTAGTTTGGTATAATTAGATTCATTGGTATGGTTTTTGTTCATAATTTAATTATACCAACGAAAAGGGTCCCTCGGGACCCTTTTTGCTTAGAAATATAAAAAAGTTAAGGGGCTGTTTTGTTACAGCCCCATCAAGTATGCTCCGAAAAGACATACCGCAATTAACATTATTATAATACAACTTATAAAAACAATCAACTAGATATAACCAATTTCAACTGACTAAGACGCCCACTTAAATTAGCTGGAACAATTGCATATTCTACTCTAGTATTAACATTTTGTCTTACATCTGCTACTAATTTTTCATACTGTTTAATAAAAAATAAGATTTCTTTTTTAGGTGCACATAATGTTTTCAATAAACATATCATTAATATGCTCAGATTGTATAAAATTTAAAACCTCTTCAAGTACAATATTTTTAACGGCAGTTTCTATAAACATTAATTTGCTATATAACAATGACTTAAGCTCACTATCATATCGAATAATCGCTTCAACTTCACGATAATCTTGAATCGCCAGTCGGTTAGTAGGTTGTTTAAAAAATCTATAACCTTTATATCCATGAAAATACCCACTATTTCTTAATAGTCGTTTATCGGTCGTTCCTCTAATATCAATACCTTGATTTCGTAAATGTCGCATTAAACCATTTAAAGACTTATAGCTCACAATATACGCCCTCTTCTCCATTTTATACAAACACGAACTAACTATACAATTTAATTATAATCCTCTTAATATAAATTTACTATTTATATATAATGAGATTTATAAATAAAGCACTATGAGTATTCTTCTAAACTCTACCTTTACGGCCTGCGTCCCACGCAGGCCTTTCTCTTCTAGCACATAAAGTTTTTAGCGGGAGGTGAGGGCTTTCAAAAGACGACTTTGGCCCTGTTCCGAAGGAACAGACCTGGCCGGTGGAGGCTTTTAGAATCCCCCTACAGCCGTCCTCAAAAAATTTATAAATTTTCCTAGCTTTCACATAAAAATTAGCGTATGATAAATGTAAGTAATATTCTCTATACGGAGCAAGACGCGTATATAATACGACCGCATAATGCAAGACCACGGTCAAAGTAAGGCACTCAACATTCTGGTATTTACCTCAAGGAGGCCATATGGATCCGCAAAGAATTCTGAAAGCATTATCCAATCCACATCGGTTAGATATTATATTGTGGCTAAAGCACCCAGAGCAAGAATTCGGTGTTCAAGTACACTCTAAAACTCTCATCGATTTTCCAAACAGCGTTAGCGTTAAGAGTATTCAAAAACGCTGTGGTGTATCGCAATCGTCTGTATCTACATTTATGACCATGTTAGAGCGTGCAGACCTTGTGGAATCGCGAAAAATTGACCAATACACCTATTATAGGCGCAATGAAACAGTTATCCGCGAGTTTGGCGAATGGTACAACAAAGAAGTATCCATCCAAGCCGACAATATCGACAAATTATTGGAAACAGTAACCTTAGACGACACATCCTATCCATCAACAGAGGATAGTTCTATGCTAAATCAACAACAAAGCATAGGCATATCTACTAAGGGACTAGACTATGAAAAAGATAATACCTAAACACAACTCCCTATCATTGCTTTATAGGGAACAATAAAGGAGCTATACTGCTAGAGGGTATCCTCAGCAATATAGCTCCTTTTACATTTATTTTTCTGCTCCATCGATTCTCTCCCTTACGCGACGAAAAACATCGGTGCCAGAGAATCTAACTTTACTTTCTTTTGCTGCAGAATCAGCTTCATCTAATGCATACTCAATAGAGTCTGTTAATGCAGCATATAGTTCTATATCCATTTTTTACCTTTGCGCTTCGTATGCTCTAAATAGTTTAGATAGCAATACAGGCGCTAATTTTAAAAGATCTGGATTTTCGCAGAAGGATACGCGAAGTTGTGTCTTACCAGGATTGTGTTCCCTATCGGCACCACTGTAGAATCCATTTAGTGGAGCCATGAGCAATGTATAGTCATTGCCATCATCCAAGGTCACACGGCCGTGTTCAGCACACCAAGCAGCAAATTCTACGCCATCAAAGCCAGGTTTTGCTACATTGCGTACATCGATAACGAAATAGATGGACGCTTCTGGATTAGAAATAATGAAATCTGGTTCTACCTCTTTAAATCCCTTGTGAAGTTCAAAGATCATTTCGCGATAGTAATCACGTTGTTGCTCATACCAGTTATGAAGATCAGCGTGGCTTTCATGAGCCAAGGCACCAAAAATATATTGACCAAGCGTATTAGCACTGAGATTCGCCGTATATTCAGCAACAGATTTTTCATAGCACAACGCATTGTCTGTAATGATGGCGCCAATGCGAAGGCCACAAGCATTCCAAACCTTAGAGGCCGTTTCAAGACTGATACGACGACCTTCGATACCTGGTACATCCTTATTCGTCAATGTCCAAATACTAGATGTTTCCTTGCCTTTTTCGTAGGCCAATTCACGATAGGCTTCGTCGGAAATAATCCATAAATTATATTTTACGCACAAAGATGCATATTCAATCAAAGTTTCCTTACTGAATAGCTGACCAGTTGGATTGTCGTAAGGAATAATCAACAATGCCCCTGGTTTTGTTTCTATAATGCGTTTTTCCACGGTTTCAATGGATGGTAATTCAAATTCGCCATTCTCGTTCAGGCGTCGTTCTACGGTTACCGTTTTACGACCAATGCGATGACCTACCGCATCGTAGTTCGTGTAGGACGGATTGAACATCAGTAGAGGACGTTCCTCTTCACCTGCACCGCCACAAACGCCAAGCATGATGATTTCCATCGCCATGGATGCGCCATCTGTGACAAGTACATTAAGGCCTGTTGTATCGAAACCTTGGCTACGCAAAATATGCAAGAATGCTTCACGACATTCATCAGTCCCCGTTGTTGGTACATATGGCACGATGCCTGTACTGAAAGGACTATTTGGTCCGCCTAGAGTAAATAGTCGGCGCTGCATGGCGGGATGCATAGGACGCATAACATTACCAATAGAACCGTTAACCAAAATAGGTGGGTTCTTTCGTTCTAAAAATTTAATTTGCCCCATGCGGATCCCCGACGGCTTGCGAGCCATCATATACGGGGATAAAACCGGTAGTTCCATACAGAATCCAACTCCTCTAAATAAACGCCTTACACAAAAATAAGGCTGTAATACGCATACATTGATATATATAGATACATTCTATTATAGTGCTTTTACAAGAGAAAATCTATAGTTTTATCATTGTAGCTTACAGCCTTATCAATTTTTATTCTTAACCAGCAAATTAGATAGTAACTTCAACACCTAAGCGGAAGTTGCGACCTTGACCTGGCCACCAATCACCAGCGTGGCCCCAACGAACGCTAGATTGTTCTGCATAGTATGTATCAAATAGGTTATTGATGCGACCAAATACAGTCACATTTTCACGCACGCGATAGTTAGCACTTATATCAGTAATCCAATATGTTGTACGAGGGAAGATATTAGCCGCAGGACCTGGACGGTCGATGACACCGCGAATATCTAAATGAGCATCCCATTTAGCATCGTTGTAATCGAGACCTGCATTGACTGCATGTTTAGGTACATAACCATCGCGATTTGCTTTGCGAGTTGGTGTAGCATCAATATGAGTATATGTATAACCGAGGCGGGCAGATAAATGTTTCGTTAATTGTTTGCGTACATCTGCATTGATACCATGCGCCTTTTCTGTATCAAAATTGCGATATTCACCTGAGAACGCTGCAGGGTTTGTCATTACCCAACCAATTTTATCTTTTGTACTGCGACTAAAGAAGTTGAGATTGCTGTTCCAAGTTTTACCGAATTTATGATGAACACCTAAGCTCCATTCATGACCTGTTTCAGGTTTCAAATTGCGGTTGCCATTTGTGCCATCAAAGAGTTGATATGGTGTAGGAGCCAAGAAGTATTCTTTATACGCTGCATATACATTCGTTTTAGCATTCACATCGTAGCCAACGCTAATGGATGGAGATGTATGTGTACCAAATGCAGAGTGATGGTCAACGCGAACACCTGGAATTACAGTCCATTTTGGAGCAACCTTCCACTCATCTTGTACGAAGTAAGATGTGTTCGTAAGTTTTACACCACCCATATTAAGCACCTTATCTTGACGCCAATCAATACCGCCAACTACGGTATGATCTTTCGCTTTATACGTCACTTGGTCACCAAGCGCACGAGTCTTAATATCTGTTAAATAACCATCATATTTAGTTTTATAATGATTATCTAATACGTACAATTGATGGCTCCAACGTTTGTTGATGTTATTATTCCAAACTGCACGGAAGGAATCACTTGCTTCTGTACCGTAACGAATGTGATTAAGGGCACCCATATGGTCAGAGTACATCGCCTCACCGCGATATGTATCATAGAATACCTTCACATCATTTTTGTCATTGATTTTATTGCCTACCATGAAGGAACCAGTATGGCTGTTGCCATGTTGCGGAATGCGTATGCCATGACCATCTTTATAGGACCCGATGATATCTTTTTGGTACCCTACACGCCAGTACCAATCCTTTTTACTACCTTCATTCAAGAGAGCGTATTGTTCTAAATCATTGCTGCCGCCCATCATGCGAAGCTTAGTTTGAACACCTTCCTCAGGTTTTGCAGTGATAACGTTAACTACGCCACCGATAGCGCCAGAACCATATAAGGTAGAACCGGCACCGCGTTGTACTTCAATACGGTCGATGCTAGACATATCTTTCAAAATTGTCATCGGTGGATTCACGCCAGCGGCGCCCATATTGATGCCGTCCACTAAATATAGTACTTGGTCGGAACCATTGATACGAAACGCATTAGAATTCGTGTAACCTACACCACCACCGTACGTATTGATATCTACCCCCGGTACGATACGCATCGCTTCATTCATGTTAGTTGCGTGACGTTCGCGGATATCATCGCCTGTGACTACACCTACGCTAGCTGGTACTTGTGAAAGCTGTTGTTCACTACGCGTTGCAGTAACGACAATGGTATGAGAATCTTGTGCATCAGCAGCTAATACGCTAGGTGCACTAATTGTGCTACCAAATACAAGAGCTAATCCCACATATAGAGATAAACGTTGTTTCTTTGATACTTTCATAAAAACCTCCACACACATCAAACTATAAATTACATACTATAAATATTTTGTGCCATAGATACCATTGCACGGGTCATAAATTGAGAATAACTCATGACCTGCGAGGAATCTACAAGGTACACACGACGATCGGCGATGGCCTTAACACCTTGCAAGGCTGGATCAGAGTAAAGCTGTTCCGCCGTTGCTGGCGTAGTGCCATCCGAAGTATAGGCCACCGATGGGATGAAAATAATATCTGGATTCGATTTAATTAAATCCTCACGCGTCCCATTATCAAAAGGGCCTAAGCCTATTTGAGCGGCCGCATTGGTTACCTTCAAATAGTTACACATATCATCAAAGGTTGAACCCTTGCCGCCTGTTAAACCAAATTGGGAATAAAACGCCACCAAAGGACGTTCTCCACTATGCTTATTGGCCAATTCTTCTACAGTTTTCAAATCTGCATCCATGCTGGCAATCATGGATTCATCAGAGGCGTGTAGTAGACCGGCAATCTCATGAATAGTAGCTTTTGCTTCTTTTACCGTAGTAGGCGTTTTATATACATAAACAGGAATCTGCATATTGCGCATTTCCCCAATCGCATCTGAAGACATCCAATTGGGTACTAATACTAAATCTGGCTGTACAGAGAGCATGGACTCAGCAGATGCTTTCACATGTTTCTCTACCTTAGCCGACGCGTCGGGCACATTATTAGGTACCGTACCAACAGCGGCTACGCGGCTTGGATCAACCAAAGATAAAACGATATCCTCTGTGCTAGCAGCAATAGGAACGATGCGCTTAGGTTCAGTCGGCACCGTAACAACAGTGCCGGTACCATCCGTCACCTGATGTGTGGCGCCCGTAGTTCCCAGCTGTTTAGGACCACAGCCGAACACCAGAAGTACCATCATGACTATGGTACATATAATAGATATTCTTTGTTTCATACTAATGACCTTCTATAACACCTTCTATGGAAATATATAAGGACTGCAAATTCTCTAGCATCTTTGGAGATGCATCCCAATAGCCACGTTGAGCAGCTTCTAACAAAATTTCCGCAATGCGCTGCAAGGCCCACGGATTTACATCACGCATCCAGTCTTGCACCGTTGTATCTAAAGCATACTTGTTAGCATAACCTTCATAGACCCAATCGGGCACTATATCGCTCGTCGCATCCCAGCCAAAGCTATGGGATACCACATTGGACATATCCGATGCACCTTTGTAACCATGATTCATCATAGCTTGAATGAATTTCGGGTTTTGTGTTTCTCCTTGCACAACGCGGCGCAGCTCATCCGACAAGGACCGCATCACAACGCGACTACGGTCGGTGCTATCCCCCACATAGGCGCGAGGCGCACTGCCCTTTGCAGTCCGCACTGCTGCAATGAGACCACCATGATAGCTATAATAATCGTCAGCACTCAAAATATGAGTTTCCCGATTATCTTCATTCTTAATGGTCACATCCATCGTAGTGAGGCGACGTTGAAATAACCGCATATCTTGTGGAATATCCTGATGTAGGTGAAAGCTACTCCACTTACTGTATACTTGCGCAATATCTTCTACGGACTGCCAGTTTTTGCCTTCTATCAAGGCGCCCACACCGGTGCCATAGGCCTGTGGCGGGTCACCGAAGATACGGAGTCGCGCCTTTTTAGTAGCCAACAAAGGATCCTCACCTTGCTCCACGAGCCAATCTACATCATCGTGAATATGCTTTTTCACATAGTTATCTTCTAGTGGTTCATCTAAGTCTGCCACCAGTTCAACAGCCTTGTCGAGCCAACTAATGGCAGTAGGCATCATATCTCGAATGAGGCCACTGATGCGACCCATTACGTCGATACGAGGTCGTTGTAATTCTTCTAAAGGAATCACCTCTAGGCCTGAAATGCGACCATTGGACTGCCATTTAGGGCGAACGCCCAATAAATAAAGAAATTCCCCTAAACACTGGCCGTGACTTCTAGAGTTGCTACTAGCCCAGAGAATGATACCTACCGTTTCAGGGTACCGTTGCTCATTTAAGATATAGTCAGCAATGACTTGGTCTGCCAAGTCTATCCCTAGCTGATAAGCAATCTTTGTGGGTAATGCCCGTTCATCGAGGCCATAGAAGTTACGCCCCGTAGGCAATACATCAACTTGACCGCTGGAAGGAGCCCCACCAGGGCCGGGTTCAACATATTTTCCCTGCAAACCCTGCAAAATGGATGTAATCTCATTCTTTGTTTGCCCTAATTTAGGTATATACTCGCGCACAATGACTGCGGCCAAAGGCGCTAGCCGTTCTGGTACTGTATAATCTGGTGTATTCACCACATACCTTACAAACGCACGCAGTTCATTCCAAATTTGATCAATAATGTGACTATAACGAATCCCCTCGTCATTTACGTCCCCTGCATGTTGCTCTATATAGGACCAATCATAACCTAATTCTTCGGCTAAGATTTCAAGACCCGATGCAATATCCCCTTGTGGCGTCCGTACAATGGCGGTAATAAATTCCTCTAGCTCTACACCTTCAGGTCCCTGCCCTAAAATGTGCAAGCCATTTCTCATCTGCATATGCTTTAGGTCGCTTAACTTTTCATGGACAGCTGTAATAAGATCGTCCATCTCCATCGTAGCGCCTTGTTCTTCATCGATGAGATGACACGCCATGGCTTTCTCTCGAATCACGTTCTCTATATCCGATACACTCTCAGGATGTTCCTGTTCAAAATGACTATGTTCATCGAGTAAGGCTTCTAATTCTTCAAACTCATCGTAGAGCCCGGCCGTCGTCATCGGTGGCGATAAGTGGCCTACTAAACAAGCGGAGCTACGCCGTTTTGCCTGAATCCCCTCACCTATGATAGTCGTCCAGTACGGGTAAATATTAGGCAAACTAGAAATGCCTATTTCAGGATAACAACTAGCACTGAGGCCAGCGCCTTTACCAGGCAGCCATTCTAATGAGCCATGAGTTCCTACATGGATGACTGCATCTGCTTCAAAGACGTTCCGAACCCAATGGTAGAAGGCCAAGTACTGATGCGGTGGTGGCAAACAGGGGTCATGATAAATAGCAGATACATTTTCCCCAAAACCACGAGGTGGCTGCACCGTAATCCATAGATTGCCATTGGAGAAACCAGGGATAATAACCTCATCATCGTAGACGAATACATCTCCAGGCGCCGCGCCCCAAGACTCGATCATAGACTTTTGCGTATCTGCTGGCAGCGTTTCAAAATACGCTTTGTAATCATCACTACTCAAACGCCCTTCTGCAGAAGCTAAGAGCTCATCAGTGAGCATAGACCTGTCATTCGTCATATGAGATGTGACTATATCCATCAACTCTGCACTCGTTTCTGGCACAGTATCTACGGTATAGCCCTCGTCTTGCATGACCTGTAATAGTCGTCGTACCGATTCAGGTGTATCAAGTCCTGCAGCGGAACCAATATTGGAGTTTTTAGGCGGATAGTTATGCAGGATAATAGCTACCTTTCGCTCCGATACTGGAATATGTCGTAATTTAGACCATTTAATGGCCCGCTCTACAATAGCAGCAATGCGTTCTTTTACAGGTAGATACACATAGTGACCACGCTCATCAAAGGTTTGACACGCCACGACGCCACCCTGAATGACGCCATCGAGCTCAGGTTGTGATATAGATAAATTCACGTCCAAAGGCGTCACGCCTTGCGGGTCTGCAGCCCAGGTTTTCTCATCCATGTATATGGTATAGCCCTGAATGATAGGCACATCCTGTAACTTTAATTCCTCCAAAGTTTGCGCCCCTAAGGACTGGTAGGAGAATTTACAAGTATTTATGAGCACATCAAAGGGGAATACATCCTTACCAAAGAGATGATTCATGGACAACTTCATATTCGGAATGCCTACACGAGGATTCGAGCCATACTGCCCATAAAAGATAATCGGATTGTACTGATGTTTATAAATCTCTTCAAACAAGGCCTGTTGGTAATAAATATCCCCCATAATCCATTCGTCGCGATAGAAATACACCGCGATAGACGGCCAATCCCGATGTCCTTCGGCATCCATGAACTCATCATAGGTTTTGTAGATATTTCCATCGCGGCCCATGATGGCTTGCCACGGAATGTGGTCAGGTTCCTCCCATTCGGAGATTGGTTTTGTACTGAAAGCACCGTTAATAAGGCGCACATAGTTCATGACGCCACTAGTGCGGCGATAGCTTTCAAGAAATCTCCGTTGATTTTCGTCTATATTGCGATAGAGAATATCTGTTTTCTTAGGCTCTACCACATCGATCCAATACTTAGGATGATGTGCATACAGCCAACGCTCTAGACGCTCTAAAAATGGCGAATCTAAGCCAACCCCCATATTCGTTACGAGAACGACATCTGCAGCACGTAGGCGGCTTTCAAAATCCTCATCCCAAAGGGGCTGTTTTTTCATATTACAGATGTCCACCTCACCCTGTATCAATTCAGGATAGGTGGCAACAGCCTGTTCTATATATTGGATTTGTTTTCCTAAATTAGAAATATACATGAGACGACTCATGATCTACCTCCGCGATACTCGTAATATACCATCCGCCGTAATAGTATCCATGGCGTAATAACTGCCATTCATTAATTTACATAATTCTTTAGCAAGGCCTAGCTTGATAAAGCCCGTTTCCGTGTCGATAACGATGCAATCTACAGGCAAGGTCCCAAGGATGCGAGCCCATTGTTTAGTCTCTGCTACGGGATCCTCTAAGTCCCCCGACGTAGCACGTCCATCGGTGATACATATAATCTGAATGCGTTCTGCCCGATGGGCACGCAACAATCTATCGCACATGGTGTAGGCCATGCGTAAACCGTGAGCTAATGGCGTTTTACCACCTGTAGGCATAGAGTCTAATAGTCGCTCTGCCCGCTCTACGCTACGCGTGAACGGCAATAACACCTCTGCCGATTCCTTGCGAAAGGCAATGAGTCCTACTGAATCACGATGGATATAGGAATCCCTCAAGAGGCTCAAAATGGCGGATTTCGTGGCCTCCATGCGATGACGCGCCGCCATAGAACCGCTCGCATCCACCACAAAGAGCTGGTATGCGCCAATACGTTTTTCTCGAGCTTTACGGCGATAGTCCTGTGGTTTTATCACTATAGATAATCCCTTAGCTTCTTGTTGTCCTAATGGCAGAGACTGCGTAGATTGTGTTTCTTGTTCCACCTTAACAGCAGCTCGCAACCGTTGGTAGGGTGCTGCCGCTCGCAATGTATCGACTAAGGCCAAGTCCTCAAGAGCATGTTCATCTTGATAGGCTCGAATCATGCGCCCTCGAGTGTCCTTTGTCTTAGTCATGAGGCGACGACCAGAACCCTTACGATACTGGCGGTCTACCGTCTTATAAGACTGTAATTTCCAATGAAACATCTGGTTAGCTATACAGGCAACAGTATCAGGCAAGGATACAGAAGATAGCCCGTTAGATACATCAGCATCAGTGTTTCTTGAATCAGAACTATCAGATTCCTTAGGGTTAGCGTCATTAGTGCCGCTAGTTTCTTCTTGATTAGCGTTGCCGAATACATCTTGATTAGACGCTCCATCTTCGGTATCACTGATATCATTATTGGAATTATCTGATTCATTGGGATTAGATTCATCACCATTAGAATCTTCTCCACCCGAATTACTCGAGTTATCTACATCAGAGTCCTCTGCTATTTCAGTATTCTTCTGCAACTGATTTTGGTCGTTTGTACTGCTTCCATTATCCCCTTGTGATGATTGAGATTCTGATGCTTCATCTCGCTTCATACGATGGGGCAAAACATATAAAGCGGCTCGGTCTGCATGGATTGGCTTGCAGTACGAGCTGCCATCAAGAACTGCAAGAGATTTCATAACTTGCAGCAATACGTATTCTGCACCATGCCCTACGGTGCGTGCTTGTAGTGCATAGGATATGGCTAGTGAAAGCATAGCATCCGAAACAGCAATATTCTGAACTCGTTTAGTAGCTATGAGAGATAACATATCTTCAGCTGAAATAACATCTATTGAGCTAGTTTCCCCCTCACATAAGGCATCGTCCAAGTCTGATTGATTATCCCCTGCTATAGATGCATCACCACATAGAATTTCTTCTCGATTTTGTTGCAACACAGCTATACGAGATTCTAGTGTTGGTGCAGCCATAGATACATGCACATCAACGAGTTCCCACTCCGCATCATCTAGTGTTCTATCTTCATGATTGATAGTCATGATGAGCAGTATTTGACGTCGCTTCGCCTCTACTAATAAGGCATGACGAACCTCAGGTGCCAGAACGTGCCCATCATCGACAACCCAACATCGAGTGCTAGTGTCATCTAAAAGACCTGCGGACATAATCATCTGGCCCTGCTCTAGGGATGCTTCAAAATCGATAGTCTCTTGTAATTGTGAATTTTCTACATACACAGGTATCAAACGATAGGGAATATGCCATGCTTCGAGGCACTGGCGAAGAATATAACTTTTACCCACACCAGTACCACCAGAAATAACGAGAGTATGAATCTGATTGTTTACAAGGCCTATTTTGAGGGCCTCTTGTACAGATGTTTCCATAGCTAGTCCTCAAGCACAGCCGTTACCACTGTATCAATGCGGTCTTCATCGTGACCTTGCTCCTCAAATGGCAAACGACGTAAACGATGCTTCAATGCTAATCGTGCTGCTATCTTGAGGTCGCTCTCTGTGATTTGATGGTGACCGTGAAAGGCTGCGTGTGCACGAGCGGTGTGCATCATCGTAATATCTGGACGATGACCATCAACGCCAACACCAATACTAATGCTTGCAATTTTCAACAATACCTCATCGGTGGGAATGATGCTTGGCAATAATTCACGAGCTTGTAATAAGCGTTCGTGTAATGCTCGTTCCGATTCCGCATAAGACGCTACGAAACTTACCGGGTCGTCGCCAAAGGCAAGACGACGCTTGATAACCTCCATCCGTTGTGCTGGATCATGCTCACCATAGACCATGACGGATAAACCGAAACGATCTAGCAGCTGAGGTCTAAGGTCACCCTCTTCGGGATTCATTGTTCCTACGAGGATAAAGCGAGATGGATGAGAGTGGCTCACCCCTTCACGCTCTACCGTATTGACACCCATAGCTGCTACATCAAGTAAAATATCTACAATATGGTCATCTAATAGATTAACCTCATCTACATAGAGAATGTTTTGATGTGCTGCATGCAAAATGCCTGGCTCAAAAGCTTTCACACCGTCCTGTAGTGCTTTTTCTAAATTGATAGACCCTACAACACGGTCCTCTGTAGCATTAATAGGAAGTTCCACAACGGTCATGGCCGTAGCCCCTGTCTCCATAGGGGGTAATAGGTTCGCCAAAGCACGGACAGCCGTAGATTTGGCAGTGCCCTTTTCCCCCTCGATTAACACACCACCGACAGATGGATTTATGGCATTAAGTAACAGGGCTAATTTCATTTCATCTTGGCCCACAATAGCAGTAAATGGATATAACATAAGCCTAACCTCATTTAGGATAGAAACATCTTATCTCAACTCATGATAAAAAATTTTATTTCAACGCAGGATCGATAGACATGTCTGTACTACCACCTGTTTGTTTAAAATCATCAATATTTGTAGTTCCCTTAGGGAATACAAAGATACGTTGTTGTTTAAAGTATGGATCATCGTAGACCGCTGCCGATAGATGGAATGCGTTTCGTAGATTCTCTGCAGTCAGCACTTCACGAGGCGTTCCTACATCAACTATATGACCATCACTAACCAAGACGAGCTTAGTACAATATTTGGCAGCCAATTCTAAATCATGGACGACGATTAGAATCGTTTTGCCTTCGTCACATAATCTACGACCTTCGTGAAAGATATCGTCAGCGTACACTAAATCAAGAGCCGCCGTCGGTTCATCTAGTAATAGCACCTCTGTTTGTTGTGCCAGTGCCTTGGCTAAAAATACCCGCTGTCGCTCACCACCGCTAAGGTTTTGTACGGAGCGATGTCTCAGGTGATATACGCCCACCTCTTTCATGGCCTTTTCTACGATAGCTTTATCCTCTGGTCCCTCTTGTTGCCACCATTTCAAATAAGGGTAACGCGCTGTCATCACAATATCAATGGCTTCATAATCAAAGGAAACATTTACAGATTGCTGCATATATGCCACATGATGAGCGATATCCTTATCGCTCATGGAGGCAATGCTTTTACCATCCCATAAAACCTGACCACCAGATGCAGGATAGAGGCCACGTAAAGTTTTTAACAACGTCGTTTTACCAGATCCATTAGGGCCAATAATGCCGACAAATTCACCGCTATCAATAGAGAAGGACGCATCCTTTAGAATAGCTGTTTCCCCTAATGTGACAGATAAGGATTGAACATCTAGTTTCATTAGGCCCCTCCTTTGCTGCGCAAACGATGTAGTAAATATAAGAAATATGGTGCCCCTAAGAGAGCTGTCATGATACCAACACGAATTTCTATAGGTTGTGCTATAACTCGGCCCAATGTATCACAGAATACGAGGAATAATGCCCCTCCAACAGCTGCCATAGGCAGTAATATGCGATGATCCGGTCCTACTAAGAGGCGGACAATGTGAGGAACCACAAGGCCTACAAAGCCAATAGAACCACTGACACATACAGCAGTAGCGGTAACAACGGATGCAAGGAATAAGAATAGCATACGGTACACCATAACAGGTAAGCCCAATGCCCGTGCCTCTGTGTCACCGAGAACGAGTACATTAAGATGACGACCGAGCATCATCAAAATAACGCTGCCTGTCACGATAGGCCCTACAGCTAGTGCCACATGATCCCAACGACGGAAATCAAGGCCACCAACCATCCAGAATAAGAATTCACGCAACCGGTATTCGTTAATCATCGTCAAAATACCCGATGTAAAAGCACCGAGTAACATGCTCACAGCTACACCAGCGAGCAATAAGGTCGTCGTATCGAGCTTATTATTACGCAAGGTTAAAATAATAGTAATGCCAACGGATACAAAGGCGCCAACAAAGGCAAAGGCAGGCATATAAAACATACCAAGAGATGTTACGCCAAGAGCAATGGCGATCACTGCGCCAAGGGATGCCCCTGCGGATACACCCATAATGCCAGGATCCGCTAATGGGTTGGAGAAAACGCCTTGCATAACGGCACCAGCCAAGGCTAATGCACCACCTACAAGGAGACCAATGATGAGACGTGGCATACGGATAAACCACAATACCGCCTCCTGTTCAGCTGTAATCGGAGCTGTAAAATGAACCGGTATCCCCATACCATTTAAAATACTTTGTATGCCACCACCGATAGGAATCATAATCGTTCCTACATGTAGCGCCAATAGGCTTACAATACATAGCAATCCCCCAATTATGGCAATTGCCATGATTTTTTGTTTCTGTTTAGTCATGAGGATTCCTTTCTAACTGAGGATACACAGTATGCATAATAGCAAGCATAGCTTCACCAATATGCTGATTCATAGTATATAAGTACGCAGCCGGTAAAGGCTTAACGCGATGTTCTTTTATAGCAGGCAGGTTTTGAAAGGCTGGATTATCAAGATACCGACTAGCTAAATTCTTATCCATGCCTTTATAGGATGGAATAAAAATATAATCTGGATCCATAGCCAATACACGCTCATCTCCAAAAGGAGTCCGTGGCGGTAAACCAAGAAGATCAGGTGCATTGTAGATGCTCATATACTTGCACATATCATCAAACAGACTGCCTGTTCCGGTGTACCCATCCATGGATGATACGAAGAGTACGCTTTTGCGTTGATTCAATGGAATAGATGTACCAAGCCGTTTCATCTTTTCTAGTTCACGACGGATTTTCTGCTCGTAAAATTGCCCCTTTTCATCTTCCCCTACAATATGAGCTATGTCCGTCACATTCTTAATGACAGATTCTACCGTAGTACCGGTTGGCACTACAACAGTAGGTATACCCATGTGGCGTAAACCTGCAATGACGTCTGCGCTCGTATAATCAGGTGCTATGACAAGATCTGGCTCCAAGGCAATGATTTTTTCTAATGGATAAGAACTCATAGCAGGTTTAACCAGCTTAGCACGCTTCGCCTCTAAAGAATACTCTTCATAGGTAGATAATGTATTAATACCTACCAAGCGGTCTGGTTCTACAAGGCCTAATAAAATCGTATCCGACGCAGAGGATAATGCTAAAATACGTTTCGGATTCTCTGGCACAGCTACACTAACACTATCATAACTTTCAACATAACGGGTATTTGGAAAAGTCCGCGTTTCATCTTGTGGCCCACATCCGGTTACACCTACAAAAAGGAGTACCATCAGACATATAAGATACACAATGCTCTTGTTCATGATGATACTCCTTGTATAGTTCTAATACAGACTTATAGTAATCTAGAATTTTTGAGTGTAGCTAAGCTGATAGTTGAATGGCTCATCCCAGTATTCCCAATCCCCGTTGGAAATAACATTGTGACGATTCAACAAGTTACGCGCATCGAGTCGTATAGAAGAGTTTTCATTGAACTGATACCCTACATACGCATTCCACGCTACAAGATTTGGATTGATGCCGCCATCGCGGTTCTTCATCCGTTTTGTTACAAAGTTTATACTAGATCCAGCTGTCCAAGTGGAACTATTGTAATGAATGCCCCCTGTAAATTGTAATTTTGGATTAGCTTGTTTCCAATAATCTTTATCGATTTCCATTTGTTTTGGATTCGAATACGCTGCACCCACAGTTACTTTCAAGCGATCTGTTAATTTACGGCCATATTGCGCCTCAACGCCAACATTTCTAAAACGGCCACCATTAACGCGAATCGTCATTTTACCATTGCTATCTGGTTTCCAAGAGAAGAAATTCTTGAAATCCATATAGAATGCAGCCACCTTCCAACTATCTTTATTGGTAATGTGCTTGTAACCCAATTCATAGTTCCAACCTTCTTCAGGTTTTAAATTACGACCGCTAACCGATTGATATTGTCGGTTTACTGTTTTAAATGTATCGCTTAGATTAGGCATGGTGAAAGCTTTGCCTACATTCATATATACAGAAGATTCTTTATTAATACGGTGATTCAATTGGAACTGTGGTGTCAACACATGTTGATTCTTCACAGGGTCCTTAATATCCGTATAACGTAAGCCTAGAATAGTAGTCCATTTTGGATTGATTTGATAGGAATAACTACCATAAAGAGCTAAGCTATGACGATGAGGATTTGCATAGACGGGACCTGATGTAGTGCGGTACGTTTCACGTTTACCCAATACACCGGCAATTAAATAGTCCTTTCCACCTCGGAAATCCCATTCGTGTTGCACATCAAAACCATATTGGCGAGCAATATAGTTACTATCATTAGATGTATAGGATGGAAGACTATGTTTACGATTTTTTCCCTTCAAATCTCGATCATTATAGAAGAGTGTGCCCGTCGTATTTCCATCCTTATAAATCAAGGACGCATTGTTCTTAGAATCATCATATGCATATGTTGTAGAGTGGCGATTGCGATTCGTCGCATTGCTTTCAGTACTCAACTGAGCATAGGCCGACTTACCTTCAAAGCGGCTAAAGTTCAATGTTACCTTGTCGCTCAATTTGCCGCTCATAAATATACCTATGGAATTCCCCTTATCCCGTGCTGTATAGTATTCATACCCACGAGGGTGATCCACGGAATCTGTACGAACTGGTGTAGACGGATCTTGTTTACCAAAGAATCCCCGTTCTATACCAATTAAGAAACGCGGCGTGCCGTAGTTGATTTTATAGGTTTGACTACCCATATTGCCTACCCCAATAGTAGCAGAGCCACCTTCTTTAGTAGGTGTTTTAGTAATGACATTAACAACGCCGCTCATCGCATCAGAACCATATAAAGCAGAAGCAGCGCCTTTCAACACTTCGATACGGGCGATAGAACCTGTTGGAATAGAGCTAAGACCACCCTTACCATTAAGGTTCATCGGTACGCCATTGACGAGAATGAGTGAACCTCGTTCTAATCCACGAATATTGACCCGACTATCCATTGCACCATATTCAAGGCCAGATGCACCATAGGAGAAAGATGTAATACCAGGCACCATGTTCACCGCATCAAAGGCATTTTTAGCACCGCTATTCATGATATCTTTGTCCGTAATAACATCCATCGCTGCCGGCGTATCTAGGTTTAACAATACCATCCGATTAGCTGTTACATTAATGACATGACTTTCAGATGCGCCATTTGCTTCAGTAGATGCTACCGTAGTAGGAGTATCTGTGGTAGCCGTTACATCCGCTGCATATGCATGCACAGATAATCCCATCAAAGCCAATCCTATAAGTACAGAAGTCCGTCGTTTCTTAAGATTGTTCATAACAAATCCCTCGTAATACACACTAATTATTCATAAAAACTACATAATTGTATTATTACACATTTAAAAGGGCTACACAAAACCCATACCCCCTATTAGTACTGGATTTTATATAAATCTCTACAAATAAATATTAGAACTTTTGTGTATAACTCAATTCATATGTGAATGGGTCACCCCAGTATTCATAATCCCCATTGGTAATAACGTTGTGACGGTCTAACAAATTGCGTGCATCTAGACGAAGTGTTGCATCCTTATTGAAATGATAGCCCACATAAGCGTTCCAAAGGGCAATATTAGGGTTTAAGCCACCATCTCGATTGCGCAACCGTTTTGTAACAAAGCTAAAGGATGTGCCTGCTTCCCAGGTTGGGCTTTCATAGCGAATGCCTGTAGTGAATTGCAATTTAGGGGCCGCTTGTTTCCAGTAATTTTCATTCAATTCCTTTTGTCTTGGATTAGAGTAAGATCCGCTCACGTTCCATTTGAGGCGGTCGGATAAACGTCTACCATATTCGGCTTCGATGCCCACGTTGCGGAATTTCCCTCCATTTACTCGCACCAAAGGTCGACCATTTGCATCCGGTTGCCATTGGAAGAAGTTTTTGAAATCCATATAGAACACATCAACCTTCCAATCATCCTTTTTGTTGATGCGCTTGTATCCGATTTCATAGTTCCACCCTTCTTCTGGTTTGAGGTTTTTACTGCTTACCGCTGTATACTGGCGTCTAACGCTGCGGAATGTATCGCTCAAACTAGGCATTGTGAAAGCCTTCCCTACGTTCACATACATAGAGGATTGTTTATTGATGGAGTGCAATAATTGGAATTGAGGAGTCAATACATGCTGATCTTTAATTGGATCATCGATTACGGTGTAACGCAAGCCCAAAATGGATGTCCATTTAGGGTTAATTTCATAAGAATAACTACCATACACAGCATAACTATTGCGTTTAGGATGAATGTACACAGGAACAGCCGTTGCATGATAGATTTCTTGTTTACCTGTAACACCTGCGATTAAATAGTCCTTACCATCTCTAAAATCCCATTCATGCTGTACATCAAATCCATATTGACGTGCGCGATAGCTTGTTTCAGTTGCCTTAGCTTGGGACGTATTGTGCACCCGGCTCGTACCACGCATCGTACGGTCATTATAGAACAAGGTTCCTGTAGTACCCTTGTCCTTATAAATTAAGGAAGCATTATTGCGATCATCCTTATAATGATACGTCGTAGAATGTCTTGCTTGATTAACCGGATTTGTTTCCGTACTGATTAGACCAAAGGACGATTTACTTTCAGCACGATTAAAATTCAATGTTACCTTATCTGAAAGCTTACCACTCATAAAGAGCCCCAACGAATTGCCCTTGTTGCGAGTACTATAGTAATCGTAGTGTTTAGTACCTGCATAGTCGTAGCGAATCGGTGTGGATGGGTCCTGCGTGCCCCAGTATTTTCTATCGATACCAACGATGAATTTATCTGTACCATAAGACACATCAAAACGTTTAGACCCACGATTACCTACGGCAACCGTAGCAGAGCCACCCTCTGTAGATGGAGTCTTGGTAATAACGTTAATAACACCACCTAATGCCTCTGCACCATACAATGTAGAAGCAGCTCCTTTCACTACTTCAATACGTTTTATGGCACTCGTAGGAATAGAGCCGAGTCCACCTTTGCCATTGAGGTTCATAGGCACGCCATTTACAAGAACAAGGGCACCACGGTCAAGGCCTCGAATATTCGTACGGCTATCCATGCCACCAAAATCGGCACCGCCGGCACCATAAGAATTTATTGTTACCCCTGGTACGGTCGCCACCGCATCAAAAGCAGTGGTAGCACCAGTATTTTTTAAATCCTCAGGTGTAATTACATTCATCGCTACAGGTGTGTCCAAATCTAGGAGGGCTGTGCGATTAGCGGTAACATTGATGGTAATATCTTCTTCATTGTTATTCGTTGTTACATTCGCTGCATAACCATTAACGGCTATACTAAGCAATGTCATCAATGTAGCTATATACACACGTTTATTAACTTTTTTCATCATCCTATACCTCTATCTAACCACTAACTATATAACTGCAAGTCCTTTTAATTGTTACATACATATAGGAGGTATGCAATAACCCATACCCCCTATATGTATATTATTCCATATTATATATAATGTTCAATCGTCCATCCGGTAAGGTCTGAACCATGGCAGATACACCGTAAATATGGCGTATAGTGTCTGACGACAAAACGTCTTGAGGTGTGCCACTACATACAATATGACCATCTTTTAATGCAATAATGCGGTCACAATAAATAGCTGCCAAATTTAAATCATGAATGGCAGACACAACTGTCGCATCTAATCGTTTGACAATAGTCATCAATTCAAGCTGATACTTAATATCTAAGTGGTTCGTAGGTTCATCTAACACTAAACATTCTGTACGTTGAGCAAGCGCACGAGCCAAGATAACACGTTGCTGCTCACCACCCGACAATGTATTAAAATTGCGACTTTCAAAATCACTAAGACCTACTTGGGCCAACGCATGACGTGCGATTTCATAGTCGTCAATTTGATCTCGGTCGAGCAAGCCCTTATAAGGGGAACGGCCCATGAGGACCATCTCAAGAACAGAGAAATCAAAGTTCACCGTACTATGCTGCGCTACTACGGCCATTTTTAAGGCCGTATCACGATGACTCAAATCACTCAGTTCTGTGCCGTCAAAGAAAATCTTGCCACCATTAGGTTGTAACACGCGGTATAAGCATTTTAAAAATGTACTTTTACCACTGCCATTAGGGCCTATAATCCCCACAAACTCCTTGTCTCGTATATCTAGTGAAATGTCGTGAAGAATAGCTTTTGAGCCAAAGGCGACTTGGATATCATTTGTTTGAATATTCATTATTCCCCTCCAAATCCATAATTCTTACGCACTAACATATACACAAAGGTTGGTGCACCGATGAGAGAAATGAGAATACCGATTGGTAACTCTGCATGAGGAATGATGCAGCGACAAAGGCCATCAGCGATAACGAGGAAAATACTACCACATAGCGCACTAAATGGAATTAATGTCCAGTGATTAGTACCGATTGTCATGCGCACAAGATGAGGAATCAAAAGACCTACAAAACCTATCATCCCTGCCGCGTACACCACAAAGCCGATGATAAGAGAGCTAATAATCAAATAGACTTGGCGATAGGTATGTAAATCACGACCTAATGTTATGGCTACTTCATCACCGAGAAGCATCATGTTGAGGATTCGGCTTTGAGACCAGAAGAAAATAATGCTTACAAGAACAACAACGGCAATAAAAGGCAACATATCCCATTTAGCACCTGCAAAACTCCCCATCAACCAATACGTAATCGTTTGGATGCCTTCCTTGTCGTCTGCCAAATAGACCACAAAGCTAGAGAAGGAACTACACACGGCGCTTAATGCTAAGCCACCTAAAATCAATTTCACTGAATTTGGTCGGCCCCCTAGATTAGAGATAAACAATACGCCAAAGGAAATCGCCATGGCCCCGATAAAGGCCATAACGCCCACGAAGTTTTCCCCAAACATCACGCCTATGCCAAATAAAATGGCTACCGTAGCACCGAGGGATGCACCTGAGGAAATCCCCAAAATATAAGGGTCCGCTAGGGGGTTCTTGACGATAGCTTGCATGATAACCCCAGATACGGCTAGGCCTGCTCCGATAATGGCAGCCATCAACAAGCGAGGCATTCTAAGTAGCCATATAATGGTCTGTTCTGGGCCATTCATAGGATCATCAATAGCTAATGGACTTGAAAATTGATTCATTACAATATTAAAAATTTGAGAAAGTGAAAACTGTACTGTACCAACAGAAAGTCCCCATAGAATGGCTACTGCTAGCACCCCTATGAGGACAAATCCGCCAGCAGTATATCCAATACGTTTTAGCATACTGCTCCTTTATTAATGAATTAAATCTGGTACCCCTTCTGGATAGAGGTTAGGGTATAACCCATGTGATACGATGTCGATACCATCGGATAAGCGAATACCTGGACTATATACAGCCAGCAATGGCAAGAAATAAACTCGTTTGTTGCGCAACGCATTAACACCTTGCAAGGCAGGTTGCTGTAATACATAGTTCATAATCGTATCCGCCTGGCTATATTCACCATCCGATACGATTAAGAAAATAACATCTGGGTTTTGTTCTACTACATCCTCCATACTAATGGACGGTGTATCCGTATCAATAACATCTGCATGAAGTGTATCCCCAATATTACCAGCTAAAGTTTTATGACCATATAAACGGAAATTTTTACCTTCCAACTCAACAAACAAAGCCTTTGGCGGTTTTTCATGCGCTGTTTGTGCAACCGTATAGTTTACCGATTGTTGCATGTCACTGATGAGTCGTTCTGCCTCTACATTACGATGAAAAATACGCCCCAAATCGCGTATATACTTATATTCCATATCCATAGTTAGCGCAGACTGTGCACCTAGTGAGGATTCTGCAATATATACATTAGCATTTCGCGGTTTCCAAAATGCAGGAGGACGCAATCCTTTATTCGTAAAGGTTGAGCGCCAGCCTACGAGCAAATCTGGTTTCATCATCAATACAGATTCCAAGTTAAAATATTGCATATCCTTGTACGGAATTTTATCATACGCTTCGCGATATTCTGGACGCACATACTTGCGATTTGGTATTCCCATACCCGCAACAATTCTATCGCCTTCGCCAAGAGCAATGATGGTTTCAATCGAATTCTGCCACATCGCCACAACACGCTCAGGTACCGCTGTGTACGTACTTTCAAAAGGCTCTCCACGACGAACATAGGACTCAATTGTCACTGGCGGCTGCAATTCGATATGAGGAGGCGTAGACTGCCCCCGTTCAACAGTTACCTGCTGAGGGCCACAGCCTACGCACAATAATAGACATAGTATTAATACGCTAAATCTAATCATTAGAATTTATATTTCGCCCCAATCATAAAGGAACGCGCTGGCATAGCCGCACTACCACGACCATTATAAGCACTATAACTAGTTTCATAAGCGCGGTTAAGTACGTTATTAACAACGATGTACGCCGTTAAATCCTTCGTTACATTATAATTTAGATTCCAGTCAACGATGAGGAATTGTCTATGAGTAAATGCATAATCACTATTGCCGGTGTACCAGTTAAATAACAATCCGGAGTAGAGCTTTTTATTATCATAGGATACATTCAAAGAGTAATGATTTTGCGGACGTAAGCTATTGATAGCCACGTTGATATCATCACTATTGTTATAACCCCAGTTTGGATCAAGCACCCAACCACCTTTAGATAGCCATTTGTCCTTCATGTGAGAATAGGACGCACTCATCGTAACATATTTGTTTAATTTGTGGTCTACAGTAATATTGAAAGATTGTTTATTTTCTTTCGCATTAACTGCTGTTTCTTCAAAGTCACCAGATGTAGCATTCCAAATTGGCAGCGTGGCAATAGCATTTTTCATATGTGTGTAATCGTAGTGAACAGCTACTGTGGTATTATTATTTTTACCAAAATTATGTTGTACGCCGAATGTGAAAGCATCACCTTTTTCATCTTGCAATGGAGTATTAAATACACCATCCACAGATGTATAATCACCTTGTTTTAATGGTCTCATGATATGAGTCCAACCTGCATACATGCTTGTGTTTTTATTAAATTTAATTTGACCATGTAAGCTAGGTGTTAAGGAGCTAATACTACCTTTACCTTGGGAATCACCACTGCCAGAACCTTGATAGCTACCATAATTTACATAGCGCAATGCTGGGGTTAATTCTACATTGTTGCCAATGTAAATCTTATCTTGCAAATATGCATACAATGTATTACGACGAACATCAGAAGATTTTAGAACCCCATTACGCAAAGACTTAGTGTTCAATTGAGAACGGCTATAATCAATATTAGCAATGATATCGTGTTTATCTAATTGACGTGTCCATTGAACCTCTACGCCATTCTTAATCTCTTTGTACCAACTTGTTGGGCTACCAGCCATACCACCTGTATCAGCAATCCATTGACGGAGTGCATCTTTATTATCTGGGAATGGAGCTAAATTAGCATCTACCCAAGCATTAAATTGCTCAACTGTTGTACCTGTTGGGAAGGCGGCTTCATAAGCGGCACGTGCAGCATCTGCTGTACCTCGCGTCCAAGCGTATTTATCGCGGCCTTCATAACGATGATCTAAGCGATACAATCTTACAAAGCTTTCCAATTGACCTTGGCGATCAAAGGTATATTTCAAATCTGTATCTAAGTTTTTAAACTTACTATAGGAGCCATAATTACCATCTAGAGCATATAGATTATGATATCCAGGATTTTTAGAGTCTCCATATAGCTTAGGGGCACTTGCTATTAATTGATGATTTGCATCAACTTGACCTACAGCAGCATTAAAGATAATGCGACGCCAATCTTCTTGGTTCCAATATTTACGGCTTGGTGTAGAAATAGGATATCCATCATAACCTTTTTTATAGTTTACAGAGAACTGCAAATTTTGCTTCTTATTAAAATCATGGTCAATTCGAGCATTAAAGCCTTCTTCTTTCCACTTAGAACCAGTAAGCGTAGCTACTTCACCAGTATCACCGTCTTTATATTTTGTGTCTTGAGACATAGTGCGCGTAGCTGTCACAAAATAACCAGTAGAAGCATTTTTACCAGCTGTCCCTTGAACTGTTAAGTTGTAGCTGTGTTTATTCCAGCTGCCTGTTGCTAAATCAACAGAGCCATTGAAATCGCCTTTACCACGGCGTGTAATGATATTAATAACACCGCCTGTCGCATCAGATCCATATTGAGAAGCACCAGGGCCTTTGACAACCTCAATTTTATCAATGGCATCCATATTCGTTACTTCATCAATATTAACGCCTGTAGACTTAGACCCTCTTTCAGAGCTATCACCCAAACGGCCAGATGTAATATTATCGATACGACGACCATCGACAAGTACTACTACTCGAGAATCACCATTGATGGACACACCATTGTTATAGAATTGGTATCCATACTCGCCACCACGGTAGCCAGGGTTTTGGAATGTAACGCCTGGTACGCGTTTAATCGCTTCTGTTACATCACGGTAATGACGCTTTTCAATTTCCTCACGGGTAATAACCTTTACGTCACCGCCTGTACGATAATAGGATTGCTCTGTAATGGTATTACCATACTCATCCTTTGCAGAGTCTGCAGTAACATTAATATTATGCACCTCATAACCTTTAAAATTTTCATCGTACGCATACGCTTGATATGTGCCTAGCGCTAATGTGACAGCAATTGCTGTGGATAAAAGATGACGTTTTTTCATAAAGCCTCCAAATACACACAAATAAATACATATATTAATAAACAGTAGCCTACACTAATAGCTACAATTTATTGACCCATTATACATTCACACATTTTGAGAGCTAACACATGTTAGCCATATATTACTTAATTCAGATTGTAGCTAACATTCACCTCAATCGTTACAGAATGTCCAGTGGTGTTCTCAATACCACCAGAACTAGAAACAAGGCTATATGCCGCATCATCTAGAATACTTGAACCACTACTGCCCGTCTTTGAAGCAGATACAAAATTACCATCACTATCAAAGGTAACATCAAAAGAAACAGTCCCTGTAATACCACGTCGTACCGCTTGTTGTGGCATAACTTTATTACTTTCTACACGTGCAATATAACCAGCACTGCTATAGGACCCTGAACCTTCCGTATCACTAGTCCCAGGATTGCCGCCCTGTGTACCAGGGCCGTCATTTGCTATTCCACCATTGCCAACGGGGCCACCACCCGGGCCTGTTGTATCACCATCGCCGGGAACACCTACAGGATTATCTGTATTCCCATGTAGATTTACACTAGCCGTTTCATTGCCACCTAGATAAGGGTTAAGATTTTGCAAGCCTGGTGTCGGTTTTCCCGATAAATCCGGTAATACACTACCCGACTTACCGCCCGCAGCATTTTCTTTATCATCAGAGACAATTTTCTCTTGCTCTTTCTTCTCCTGCTCAGGAGGTTCCGGCTGCACCATGTCAAGATTGATGACCAAATCTTTCTTTGGCGTTTCTGGTGGTTTTAAATGGCCGAACCAATCGCCTACAACACCCCAGTATGCTAAATTGACCACCAATGCAGCGATAAAAGGAATGCCATATCGTTTACTCACCATATGATCACTTCCGTTCTGTCGCTACGCTGACAAATCGAGCACCACTCATCTTTAGATTATCCAAAATGCTAATAACATCCTTATACGCAATATCTTCAGATGCACGGACGATAAAAGCCTGTTGTGGTTCCTTCGCAACGATGCCTTGAATTTCATTGCCCAAATCATCAGGTCTAATTTCACGTTCGTTCAAATACATCTTATGAGTAGCTGTGAGCGAAATCGTAATCGGCTCAATTGTTTTTGCCGTTGATGCAGAGGCCTTTGGCAAATTGAGCGGAATTTGTTCCTCTGTATTCATATATAACGTACTCATCATGAAAAATACGAGCAAGAAAAATACAATATCGATCATAGGTATAATCATGATGGTAGGTTCTTTTTGTATCCCTACTGAACTACGTTTCATCGTTGACTCCTAATATATAAATCCAAGATAGAACCTAAGCGTTGTTCCAATTTTGCAATATCATAATTTACTTTACTTGTGCACCAGCTATGGATAGCTAATGCTACGATGGCTACTGAAAGCCCTGTTGCCGTTGCAATCAACGCTTCGGATACACCACCAGTAATAACAGTAGGAGCACCGATATCACCACCAACAGCAGCAAAGGATCGAATCATGCCCACTACAGTACCCAATAGACCTAGCAATGGAGCCATAGTAACCATCATGCTGAGCCAGTTAAGACCGCGTTTTAAACGTTCATCCATATACCCTACTACATCGTGAAGGCGATTTTCCAAGCCTTCAAAATTATATACGGAATCTACAATTGGTGTTACAAATTGACTAAGCGCATCATCATTATTCTTAATCGCTTGTTCTAATGCAATCCAATCATTCGCATTACGACCTGCTTCAATACTAGACGACAATTGTTGAATTTCACTGTCAATGCGACGATACATACGAATTCGCTCAAATAAAATCGTACATGCTGCCAACATAAATAAAACTAGCGGATACATGACTACGCCACCCGCATTAAAAAGATGAATTGCATACTCCATAATAACCTCCTCAAACTTATAATTATAAATTTGTACTCTACTACGTATAAAACACAAATGCAATCTGTATTAATCGTTATATTACGATTAACACTAAGTTATTTTATTATTTCATAAACAAATACGTAGCACAATAAACCTATACCCTGTATAGGTATGCTATTTTACTCTATGTATTTTTATAATTACTAATTTCTCTATTGAATACATACATTTGTCTATTATATAAAAACACTAATAATTCTCATGCTAAAAATTATTTATCTGCTCTCAATACATATAAACAAAGCAGTCTATAGAAATGTTTTCTATAGACTGCCTATACAGATAATATCTAAATTCTTAGCATACTAAGAGGCTGAACATAACACCTCTATCAAGTACATATTTATTAATTCTATACAATTTTATGAATATTATTCATACCTGCATAACCATTCGTTTAAACTATCCTATGACACCGTTATATCATCATAATAAAACTTATGTATGTGCATCCTCTCGCTACGAAATAATGATACATAAACAATATCTTGCCTATCAATACACTATCTTGCATACACCACTTGAGCTATTGTATAAATACCTCGTCCAATATGGTAACTCTTGGCCAACAGGGTATCCGTAGACACGATGGCTACCTTTTTGTTTTTAATAGCTTTCAAATTTGCCAATACAGGGTCATTATAGTAATTGGCATAGATTGCATCGCGATTATAATCCGGTGCATGTATGTCCATCGGTACAATGATAATATCAGGGTCGGCCTTGATAAGGTCTGCCTTTGTACCAAAGTTAGATTGTTTCACTCCGCTCTTAGCAGCTGCATTATCTACGCCCACATAGGTGAGCATATCGGCGATCAAGGTTTTCGGTTTACCATATAATCCGTTTTCATTATACACAGCAACGGTCTGCTTTGGATCGTCGCGGTGTGCAAAACGAAGCGATTCTGTATCGCGGATGTAGTTCATCATCGTCGCTATGAGGCTGTCCGCCTTGCTTTCACGGCCTAGTAATTTACCTACATTGCGCGTCTGGTCCTCTACGTCCTTCACAGTCGCAGGCTCTCTTAATAATGCTACCTTAACGCCCTTTTCTCGCAATGGACTAACGAGTTCTATGGATTCAGCGCCATCTTCAATGATAACAATATCCGGCTTTAACGCCACAATAGCATTCACATCAGGCGCCACCCGTTGCTTAACGGTATTAGTCACTTGATACGGTGCTGCGGTAGTAGCCACTACGGAATCACCGGCCAGTTCGCTCACCAAATCCGCCACATTAGGCCCTACGGCGACGATACGCTCTGCCTTATGATCTAATGTAACCGTTGTGCTGGTTCCATCCACCATCATATAGTGCCCGTGAGAGCTTAATATGCCGAATAGGCCCCCACTTGTAAAGTTTTGCCAAGAACGGTACATACCAAAAGCTGCTACCACCAGCCCCACAATACAAATAGCCAAAACAATCATCAAACGACGTAATTGCATAAGCTATCCTCCTATGCTTTCAAAAAAATCTCATCATGCAATACACTGTAAACTAGCAGCAACAATATAAGACCTATATCGTTAATTAGCTGGCATACTTTGGTATTTTACATAATTCTTATACGACCAATCGCCATACAACCATTTCGACATCTGTTCCATTTCATAATACATCCACGACGAATAGCTCATGATGTGCATGTCATTAATAGGATACACATAGCCCTTTTTCACAGCTGTTATATTCTGCAAGTCCGGATCATGCATAATAGCATCTATATCCTGCTTATACTCAGGTTGTTTGACCGAATATATGGTAGGCACAAAAATAACATCAGGATTGATGCGAATCAAATCCGCTTTTGTGCCCATGTTTTCTTGCATGTTGAAAGTAGGATAGCTCGCCCGATAGTCCCAAACATCAGATAGAACATTAGGATCCTTACCGCTATCTTTGATTTTCAAGTTACCTGCACCATCAACGCCATGAATCATTTCAATCATATCCCGAAGTACACCAGAGCGATACACACCATGCGTGGGATTATACAAAGCAATCACCGGTTTCACATCATTTTTATGAGTCTCCACCTGTTTTTTGACATGCATAACAGAACTATTAATCGAAGATTCTGCACTTGTACTGTTAAATAGCTTAGCCACTTGCTTCGTATTAAGGGTTACATCCTTTAAACTATCTTTCAGAGTATAGATAAATACAGGGATACCGGCGGCACGCAACGATGCCACTAATCCCGGTGGCGTCGTTTCCGGTGCGATAACTACATCCGATTCATAGGCTTTTATAGACTCCACCGTAGGCTGCACACGCCCCTTTATCTCTGTACCAGAACTATACGGAGATCCATCGGTGGCCACAACATAAGGCTCACCAGCAGCCCCAACCAAGTCCACCGTTCCGGTTCCCAACGTAACGACGCGGCGCACATAATCCGGCACGACCATCTCTGTATGTTGACTATCTTGAATCTTTCGGTGATTCGCAGCCGTTAACATCCGACCTATCACGCCATGCCTCGGTATAACATCGCCTAACAACTCTGGCGCCATCCCAATAACTAAACCTATGGCAATACAAATGCCCATTACTATATACGGTAGTACAATCCATTTTATCTTCTTCATAAGCGGTCTCTCTCCATATATCACTTACGAGTCATACGATTTCTTTTGTAAACTACAACCAAAAGTATGTCACCATCGTATTATATTCTTATTTAAATGAGATCTTGTTTAATTATTTCTTACTAGCTTTTTTCTTGTTTGTTTTTGCTGCTTGTTTGCCTTTCGCAGGGCCTGCGGCTTTCACAAAGGAATTATTCAAATTGGTAGCTACCATAAGGGCCACATCAGCATTAGGAGTTGTGACAATAGAACGACCTGCCACGGTCACAGTAGGTCCATCATAAGATGCACCACCTAGCTGAATTTGACCATTATGATACAAGCGCGCCAATTTACCAGCCATGAAATAAGCTCGTTCTTCGCCCGTATAGCGACCGCTATTGGCAGGGCTATAGATATTCACGCCATTCACAAATACCGCGCCATTATCGACCGTAACGTGATTGCCAGAATACGTATACATGCGATCAATATTGTCCTTTACACGGCTGCTCGTCTTAGGATGATTGTTAGGGCTAAATACTTGGTTCAAACCTTCACGGTACAAATCACCATATTTATTACGAAGCACCGCCATAGATGCAGCGGCAGCCCCCACATTATATGGAGACTCGCTCAAGATCTTAAAGCCCAATTCGTCAGCCGCCTTTTCTTGGCCCATCGTGAATACTTGGTTCTCCATGTAATTACCAGCAATATTGGACAAAATAGCCGCATTACCGCCACCGCCAGCAGCAAGGCTCACCGCTGTAGATAAACCTACTTGCTTCTTGAGACCATTGACAATGTCCTTATGCTCGCCATGAGAAATTTCATGAGCCATAACATAAGCGAGCTCATCATCATCTAATAGATCCAAAGCGCCCTTGTTAACAGACATCACGCGACCAACCGTAGCGAACGCATTGAAATCATCACTAGGATTTGCGTACACCACATACGAACGCTTAACGCTAGGCGAAGCCTCTAAGGTCTTCATGATACGTTGCACTCGTGCTTGCGCCGCACTATCCTCTAAATAGCCAGTTTGTTTCTTTGCGCGAGCTAAGCTTTGTTCTTGGCCTTCCTTAGAATTATCCATTTTATTGAAAGCCGTGGATACATATGCATATGCCACTGCACCACCAATTAACGTTTCCGCAGCCCCTGCAGAAGCAGCCTCTACCGTTGTGGGTACTACGGCAACTGTTGTTAATGAAAGCCCCATCACGGCGGCTAGTACCAAAGATTTAATTTTCTTATTCATATTTGAACCTCTCATTGTCTCTCAAAATAAACGCGTTCTATTCTCTCGTTATCTCTCAAAATAAACGTGTGCTATTCTCTCATTATCTCACAACATAAATGCGCCATAGGAACACAAAGATTTCTAATAATTCAATTCATCGGCGAGTTCAATGGCCACCTTATCATCTTAAGCAATAGATTCCTAATTATTGGATTCACCAACAAGCTCAATAGCCACCTTACCATCTTTAGATACAGCGCCACCATGAGTATACCCAACAACATCAAATCCAGCTGCTGCGCATTGGCGAGCTATGCTTTCATAATTGTCATTCTTACCACGCGTACACGTTGAAAGATGAATAGTAGTAACGCCATTTTTCTTGAAAGAAGCCAATTTCTTCTCCAAATCGCCACCGCTATGGGTAAAACCAACTAGCTCAGTATCCTCATCTGCATAGCGCTCAAAAGAATCCACTTTATTCATATATGCCTTAAGACAACCACCGCAAGAACAACGTTGCATCGTGTCTTCGTTCACAAGAACTGCAATCTTCTTAGACATAAACCCTCCTTAGGTAACATACATAATATTATGCATATTATATCACACCAAATTGATAAAAATTATGAATACAGAAAATATAGAATATATATCATTAAAGTTTGTGCCCTTATGCTCATTAAATTATTGCGCTACAAAATGTAAAAGAAAAGAGTTATAGTTGAACTAATATATGCTATCGGTTTGAACCAATATATGCTATCATAATCATAATAAATATATCGTGACACATGGTTTTACAAAGAAAACTCAGAAAACACCAAGTCGAGAAATACAGCGAGCTAAAGTTATTAAAAAGGAATATGAGGAGGAGCAATATGCCAACAATAAAATTTGATGAATTTTTAGCAGAGCAACGGAAAAATCCTTCTTTTGAAAATGGCTTTTTAAAAGAAGATGCTAAATTAGAAAATGCAATTGCACTATTAAGAGCACGTGAGAATGCAGGGCTAAGCCAACGTGAATTAGCAGAACGTTCTGGTGTCCCACAGTCTACCATTGCTAGAATAGAACGTGGTTATAATACAAGTATTGATACACTTAGCAAAATCGCTTTCGCATTAAATAAGAGAGTGAAAATAAGTTTTATATAATAATAGCCCCTATCTTAATTAGTATGATAGGGGCTATCGTATTTATATTGCATTATATTGTAATACTATATCAAATCTTGTGAAATTAGAATTTCCAATGTGCGGAACCACCTACTGTAGCACCACGTTTTTTACCGAACCAACCTTCAAGATTGATACCAGCACTAAAGGCATCATTAGCAGTACCGTATGTATATCCAGTTTCTACAAGACCACTAGCACCACCAAGGGAAGGTGTCAACGTGCTCAAACCTTTTACAGTTGCATTAGCATCACCCAAGAATTCATATTCATAAGCAAGGCCAGCATACCAAGAGCTACCATGTGCTAAGTCTCTAGTCATACGGTATCCAAGGCGTGTACGTAAACTATTAACGCTATCGAATTTATAAGTTTCGCCTAAGCCAACGCCATTAAGAGTTGCACTAGCACCATTTTGGTGGTTATAGAATACTTTGGCATACATATTACCTTTATAATTATTGCGATAAGATTGTACCTTGCCAAATCCTACATGTGCACCATAGTATGCATTATGTGCATCATAAGAAGTATTTACTGTATGGCCAGCTACATTAACCAAATCATTGCTACGGTAATTATAGCTTGCACGACCACCACGGATGCTACCTTCTAAATATAAGCCTTTATCAAAGTTAGTTTTACCATATGCACCCAAACCGTAGTATTTAGCATGACCATCAGCACGGATACCAGAATCAAGATGAGTACTATAAGTACCCCAACCTGCTTCTACGAATGGACCCCAACTTATTCTGCCATAATCTTTAACAAATCCAAGTACTGCATGAGTACCATTAACTTTAGCATAAGAACCAGTTTCCATACGCATATGGTCATAATCTAAACCTGCCACAATATGGCTTGCTTCACCAGAATTACTATTGTTTGTGAAAGCTGCTTGCATAGTATCTTGACCATTATTAACAAAACCAGCAACAGCCGCACGTGTTTCCACAAAGGACTTAGTTTGTGGTAACACAACAACACCTGTGCCACCTGGTGTTACTGTGCCGCCTGGTGTTACTGTGCCGCCTGGGGTTACTGTGCCACCTGGTGTTACTGTGCCGCCTGGGGTTACTGTGCCACCTGGGGTTACTGTGCCGCCTGGGGTTACTG